>JALOPN010000395.1 GCA_025453875.1 Gemmatimonadaceae bacterium
AGGACACCGCTCTTGCGTCCCAACGAGAGCAGCTGGCCGATCTCCTGCAGGCCGAGATCGCGAATGGTGCCTTCCAGACTCATGACCGCCTCACAACAGGCGCGGCGACATCGCGCCACGACGTGGACAACTCCTCGGCCAGCTGCGCCGCGTGTTCGCGCGCGTGCTGGGCCGGTGCACTCGACGGTGCCACGGAGAACAGCCGTTCCCAGCGTGCCCGCGCGTCTCGCAGGCGCCCCTGTGCGGCCGCCAGCACCCCATCCAGACAGAGGGCACCAGGGTGATCCGGATCGAATCGACGCGCGCGTTGCACCGCATCACGCGCGTCCGTGTCCCGACCACACGCGTGCAGCGCCTCTGCGAGCAGCACGAGCCCTTCGACGTCGGCGGGCTGTCGCACCAGATGCTCGGCAAGGACGCGAATGGCGTCCTCGAAGCGCTCGGCGCGCAGGTGCAACGCCGCAAGCGCGCGTGTGCCATCGGGCCACCCCGGCGTGGAGGCGAGGGCCGCCACCAGTTCGAGATGGGCCGCGAGCAGATCACCGCGCGACTGCAGCAGTTGCGCAATGGCGAGGCGCGGCGACGGCCGCGTCGGATCGACGGCGAGAGCGCGGCGATAGAGCAAAATGGCCAGCGCCGCGTCTCCGAGCAGACGCGCCGCATCGCCCACGAAGTGCAGCAGCGCCGCGCTCGCCGCTGGTCGCGAGAGCAACCGTTGCATCGCCGCGGTGGCGACGCGTTGTCCGTAGCTGTCACCGCGCGCCGCGTGCGTTGCGGCGAGCAGGGCGAGCACATCGGCGTCCTGCGCATCGTGCGCGGCGAAGCGTTCCACGAGCGCCACCGATTCCGCTCCACGTCCGAGCAAACACGCGGAGCGAATCTCCCCACGAAGCGCGCGCTGGTACCACTCGTGCAGCGCCGCACGCTGCGCGGCATCGACGCCATCGAGAGCCGTTCGCGCCTGGGCGTACCGCTCATGCGCCTCGCCGTGCACGCCGGCGGCCGCGAAGACGTCGCCGAGTACCACCAACGCCTGCCACTCGATGGACGGATCTTCGGCCCGCACGTCGGACGTGCAGTGCGTGAGCACCTCGAGCACATCGCGTCGCGCCGCATCGCACGCCGATGCATCGAACACCGCCGATCGCACGGACTGCTCGACCGACGCGAGCGCCCGACGCAGCGCGGCGTGGTGCGCGGCCGCATCACGCGGCGGCACGCTGGCCTCGGGAAGCATCGCGGCCATGGCATCGTCCGACATGGGCGCAGTTCGATGCGCCCGACGACGTCCGGGCATTCCGTCTGCAGCGCGATGGCCACCGAGAGCCGCGGCGCCGCACGCACCGGGGCGAGCGCGAGTGCGTGCTGTGTTTCGCGGACAGCGCCGTCATCATCACCGAGCCGACCCAACACGGTGGCGAGGGTATAGCGCGCCTCGGCGTGATCGGGCTGTCGTTCGATGGCCTGCAGGGCGGACTGTCGCGCGTCGTCGAGGCGATCGAGGGCGAGGAGGGCGAGCGCCTGCTCGTGCCACCCGTCCGCCAGACGCGGATGAAAGGCCAGCAGTTCGCGCGTGACATTGAGCGCGCCGAGGGGATCCTGCAGGCGCTGGTGCCATCGCGCGAGATTCAGGCGTGCGCGCAGGAGCGACGGATCGAGTCGCACGGCCTTCTGCAGCGCTTCGCGCGCGGCCGCCAACTCGCCGAGATCGGCGAGCGCCACGCCGAGGTTGTTGAACGCGAGGGCGTAGCGCGGGTCGGAGCGCAGGGCGCGACGGTAGTGATCGGCCGCGATCGACACCTCACCCGCCTGGTGATGCGCCACCCCGAGCTCACTCCACAAGCGAGCGTCATCCTCGCGCTCCGCGAGCAACGCCTCGTAGCGACGACGGGCTTCACGTGCCGCGCCCTGCACCAGATCGAGCTCGGCCAGCGCGTGCTCGACGAGCAGCGGATCCTCGCCGTGCGCGTGCGCGCGCTCGAGCTCACGACGCGCCTCGGTGAAGTATCCGCGCTGGCGGAAGGCGAGCCCGAGACTGTACCGCGCCAACGACTGATTGCTGATGACGCCCGTCGCGACCGGCGTGGGGGCGAGACCATGGGTGATCGGAATCGCGGGCACGCCACCGGTGACGGCGGCGGCGCCCGGCGCCATGCGGGGATCGAGCAGCAGATCGGGCTGCAACGCAGCGAGCGCGGGATCGAGTGCACGCGCGCGGCGGTTCGCCGCCTGCGCTTCGTCGCCGCGGCCGAGATCGCCGAGCACGAAGCTGCGCAGCAACCACGCGTCGGCGATGCGGCCATCGACGCGTTCGAGCGCGTCCAGCTCCCGCAGGGCGGCCTCGTTGGCGCCACGATGATAGTGCACCTCGGCGAGGTGCAAGCGTGCCGCCACATCGTCGGGCGCGACGACGAGTGCGTGCTCGAGCCAACGCTGGGCCTTGCGCAGGTCGCCCGTGCCCTGCTCGAGCAGCCCCGCTTCGCGCAGGGCCGCCGCATCATCCGGATCGGCATCGAGCAGCGCATCGAGATGCGCGCGCGCTTCGAGCGGTCGCCCGAGCAGTCGATGCAGTCGAGCGAGTTCACGACGGGCGTCGCGATCGTTGGCGTTCTCACGCAGTCGTGCTTCGAGCGTCGCGACAGGCGCATCGCAGGCCCCGGGCTGGGTCGCCCAGCGCGAGCGCGCGCAGGAAGGCCTGCACCGCTTCGGCGTGCAGCCCCTTGCTGTAGTAGAGCACACCCAGATTGTTGCACGCGCCCGGGTCCGTCGCATCGATGCGATCGGCGAGCGCCCGCAACAGGGCGTGACTGCGATCCGTGTCCGTGGCGGGACTCATGCCGCTGGCGGCGCGCGCGTGATCAGGCGAGCCGCAGCGCGCGCAGCATCGACTGCAGCGAGGCGGGTTCCGGCAGCAGCAGGAAGAAGCCGCGCAGCGTATCCGCGCGATCGAGCAGCGTGAACTCGGTCTCCACGCACACGATGCAATCGGGATCGTGCGCAAACTGTGCGAACGCGCTGCTCAGCACCGCCGCCGAGAGGTCGACCACGAGCGACGGCGGCGACGGCAGCAACAGCATGCCGAGGAAGTCGGAGAGCGCGTTGAGGTACGCACCGCTGAGGATGTTGCCGGCTTCCTTGATGGCGGAGGCCTCGAGTTCACCGAGCGCCACCGACGAGCCGAGCGGCCGTCGCAGCATGAGTTCGGCGAGCCGCATCACCGTCGGACGCGGGAAGACGAGCAGCGTGCGGCCACTCATGTCGCCGAGCATGTGCATCATGACGGCGGCGACCGGCTCCTCTTCGGCCGAGAACTGTTCGGGAAGCGCCTCGAGTCGCAGCACCTGAATCGACGGCACGTCGATCATGATGCGGCTGCCGGTCATCTGCGACAGCGCGGTCGCCGCGTGCCCCGCCCCGATGTTGGCGGTCTCGCGCAGCGCGTCGAGCTGAATGGACTTGAGGGAGGTGATCGCCTCCATGGGCACTCCGCGGGTAGATGACGATGCGCCGGACGTCGAGGCAGACACGGGGACGACGGTCACGAGAGACTCCCGGTATCGACGATGAGCGCGGGGCGCCCGTCACCGAGGATGGTGGCGCCGCTGAAGAGCGGCGTCGCGCCCCGGACGGCGTCGAAGGGCTTGACCACCACATCCTGCTGACCGACGAGGGCATCGACCACGCACACGAGTCGACGCCCGCCGATCTCGAGCAGCAGCTGCTGCGCTTCGCTGGTTGCGCGGGCCTCGAGTCCGAGATGCTCCTGCAGCCGGATGAGCGGCAGGTCGTCGCCGTGCCAGCGGATCACTTCGCGATCCCGCACCACGCGCACGTGCTGCACGTCGAAGTCCATCGCCTCGCGCACCGGCGCGGCGGGCACGGCGAACGTGGCATCACCCACCCGCACGAGCAGGGCGCGAATGATGGCGAGCGTCATCGGCAGATGCAGATGAAACACGGTCCCTTCGCCGGCCACGGTTTCGAGCGTGAGCGTGCCCCCCATGCTGCGCGCCCGTGTGGCAACGACGTCCACGCCCACACCACGGCCCGACAGCGCACTCACCTGCGCCGCGGTCGTGAAGCCCGGTTGCGCAAGCAGACGCACGAGGGCGTCGGAATCGAGCGGGCCGGCGTCGGCGGGCAACCGTCCCTCGGCGATGGCCCGTGTGCGCACCGCCGCCGCATCGATGCCGCGTCCGTCGTCACGGACCGACAATCGCACACCATCACGCTCACGCGCGGCGGTCACCGTGAGCGTTCCGGTGGGCGGCTTGCCGCGCGCGACGCGCTCGGCTGGTGATTCGAGT
>JALOPN010000093.1 GCA_025453875.1 Gemmatimonadaceae bacterium
CCCACGCTGGTGCGCGAGGTTCGCGACGGGAGCGTGCAGACCTGGACCATCGATCCGGCGATTGCGGGCTACGACGGGATCGTGCCCGAGGACCTGCACGGCGGGGAGCCGGCGGAGAATGCGGCGCTCATCGAGCAGGTGTTGCGAGGGGGCGGTCCGCCAGCGGCCCGCGCGGCCGTGGTGCTCAACGCCGCGGCCGCGATCTACGTGGCCGATCTGGCCCCGTCGTTTGAACGCGCGGTGGAGGATGCGCGCTCGGCCCTCGAGCGTGGCGCCGGCGCCCACGCCCTCGACGCACTGCGCGCCGCGTTCGCCCACTGACGCACCGCGCGCCGCGTTCGCGAAGTGACGCGCTGCGCGCCGCGCGACCGCGCGCCGCTCAGTAGCGCCGCAACACGCCGACCACGACGCCCTGGATGCGCACGTCGTCCTCGTGCACGTACAGCGGCTGCATGGCCTCGTTGGCCGGCTGCAGACGAATGCGCCCGTCGCGCTCCCGATAGTAGCGCTTCACCGTGGCCCCGGCGTTGTCGAGCAGCGCAATGACCATCTCGCCATTGTCCGCGGTGTGCCGGTCATTCACCACCACGTAGTCGCCATCGTCGATGTGGTCGTCGATCATGGACTCCCCGCGCACGCGCAGCACGTAGTGACTGCCGTTGCGACGCAGGAACGTGTCCGGGACCGCGATGGTCTCGTGATGCGTGAGTGCCTCGATGGGCGCGCCGGCGGCCACCAGACCCAGCAGCGGCAGATCGACCGCCCGCTGATTGGCCTCCGACGGCATGATCTCGATGGCCCGGCTCTCGTTGTATGAGCGCTTGATGTAGCCCTTGCGTTCGAGGTTGGTCAGGTGCTCATGCACCGTGGCCAGCGAGTTATAGTTGAACTGTGACGCGATCTCCTCGAAGCTCGGCGCGTATCCGTTGGCGTCGGTGTATTCGGTGAGGAAACTCAGGATCTCGCGCTGACGCTTGGTAAGCGGCATGGCGGCCTCCTCGTGAAGGTGGGAGTGGCGGTGCCGGGGGGTGGCCCCCCGAAAATGTGCCGAATCCACGTTAACCGAACAAGTTCCGAAGTGCAAGCCACGACATCGCTCGATTCCAGCGCATCCGCCGTCTGGACGCCCCCCACCGGCACCCTCGGGGTGCTCGTCGACGACGCCGCGCGTCGTGCCGCCGCCGTCGCGAGTTGCCTGCCGGCGCTGCGCGCCCGGGCGGCCGATCTCGCCCCGCCGCCGCCCTTCGCCTCGGCCCTTCGGGACGACACGCTCCGCGTGATTGCGGAGGTGAAGCGCGCGTCGCCCTCGAAAGGCGCGATCGCTCCCGGGCTCGACGCCGCGGCACAGGCGCGGGCGTACGCCGACGGCGGGGCGGCGGCGATTTCGGTGCTCACGGAGCCCACGCGCTTCGGCGGCACCCTCGAGGACCTCGGCGCCGCGACGGCGGCGGTGGCCATTCCCGTTCTGCGCAAGGACTTCATCGTCGCCCCGGTGCAGCTCTGGGAAGCGCGGGTGCATGGTGCGGCTGCCGTCCTGCTGATCGCCCGTGCCCTCTCGCCGCGCGATCTGGCGACGCTGCACGACGAGGCGCGCGGGGCCGGGCTCGAGGTGCTGGTGGAGATTCGTGACGCCGTCGAGTTGGCGCGCGCGCTGGCGATTGGGGCCACGGTGATCGGGGTCAATAACCGGAATCTGGAAACCCTCGTCATCGACCCCGGCACCGCGCCCGCGCTCATCCCCCACGTCCCGGCCAACGTCATCGCCATCGCGGAAAGTGGCATGGCCCACGCCGACGACGCGCGTCCGGCCCAGGCCGCCGGCGCGGACGCCCTCCTCATCGGCTCGGCCATCTCCGCCGCGCCCGATCCCCGCGCCGCCGTCGCCACCTTCACCCACCTGCCGCGCGTCCCGCGCTCGTGACCGCGCCCGAGCACGGCGGCCGTCCCGCGCGCCCCGCCATCAAGATCTGCGGGCTGACACAGGCGCACGACGCCGCGCTCGCCGAGTCGCTCGGGGCGGGGTATCTCGGCGGCATTCTGGCGGGGGGCCCGCGTCTCCTCTCCGACGAGCAGTGGAGCGAGGTGCTCGGTCCCCCGCGGCCCGGCGTCCGGCGCGTGGCCGTGTTTGGCGAGTTGGACCCCGACGAACTCATCCGGCGCGCGCGACGCATCGGCTGCGACATTGCGCAGTGGCACGGTGACCCGACGCCGGCGGCTGTGCGGGAGGTTGCCGCGGCGGGCGTCATCGTGTGGCCGGTCCTGCGTGTCGAGGGGACGCAGTTGCCTCCCGATGCCTGGGCACTGGCCACCCACGCCCGAGCGCTGGTGCTCGACGCCAAGGTGGTCGGGCAGCTTGGAGGCACGGGTGTCCCGCTCGATTGGGCCGCCCTCGCCGATGATGTCGAGCGGTGGCGCCGCGACCGACCGGCGTGCTCGCTCGTCCTCGCGGGAGGGCTGCACGCCGAGAACGTGGAACGCGCCATCGCGCTCCTGCGTCCGCAGATCGTCGACGTATCTTCCGGCGTCGAGGCAGCGCCCGGTCGCAAGGACCCGGCGCGCCTCCGCGCGTTCTTTCACGCAGTGCAGGGAGCGACGGTATGAGTGCCAGTGGGACGGTAGTTGCAGCAAAGGTGGGCGATCGATTCGGCGGCTTCGGCGGACGCTACGTCCCCGAGACCCTCGTGCCGGCGCTCGATGCCCTCGATGCCGAGTTCGACGCCGCCATGGCCGACCCGGCGTTCCGGGCCGAACTCGACGCCATGCTTCGCGAGTATGTGGGGCGGCCCACGGCGCTCAGCACCGCGCCGCGGCTGTCGGAGCGCGTGGGAGCGCCGGTGTGGCTCAAGCGTGAGGACCTCAATCACACGGGGGCCCACAAGATCAACAACACGGTGGGGCAGGCGCTGCTGGCGCGTCGGATGGGCAAGCGGCGCATCATCGCCGAGACCGGCGCCGGCCAGCACGGGGTGGCGACGGCCACAATCTGTGCCCGATTCGGTCTCGAGTGCGTCGTATATATGGGCGAGGAGGACATGCGTCGCCAGGCGCTCAATGTCTTCCGCATGCGCCTCATGGGCGCACGCGTCGTGCCGGTCACGGCCGGCACGCGGACGCTCAAGGACGCGACCAGCGAAGCCATCCGCGACTGGGTCACCAACGTGAATGACAGCCACTACATCATCGGCTCCGTCGTGGGGCCGGCGCCCTATCCGCGCATGGTCCGCGACTTTCAGCGCGTGATCAGTCGCGAGGCGCGCGCGCAGATGCTCGAGCGCGCCGGTCGGCTGCCGAAGACGGTGGTGGCGTGCGTCGGTGGCGGCTCGAACGCGATGGGCATGTTCGCCGATTTTGTCGACGATGCCGGCGTGGAGTTGGTGGGCGTCGAAGCGGCCGGCGATGGACTCGATACCGATCGGCACTCGGCGTCGCTCGCGAAGGGGACGCCCGGTGTGCTGCACGGGTCGCTGAGCTACCTCTTGCAGGATGCCTCGGGGCAGGTGCATCCGGCCCACTCCATCTCGGCCGGTCTCGACTATCCCGGGGTCGGTCCGGAGCACGCGCATCTGCGTGACTCGGGGCGCGCGCAGTACGTCGCGGTCACCGACAGCGAGGCCCTCGAGGGGGTGTCGGTGCTCAGCCGACTGGAGGGGATCATCCCCGCGCTCGAAACGGCGCACGCGGTGGCGTGGATTGTGCGCGAAGCCGGACGCTGGGCGGCCGATGAGCCGGTGCTGCTCTGTGTGAGCGGCCGCGGCGACAAGGACGTCGGCACGCTCACCGAACACCTCGCACTCGACGCGTGACCTCAGTCGCGCCCGCGACCGCATCGACGCGATTGACTGCGTCCACGGACGCCTCGTCGAGGATCGACGAGGCGTTCCGAGCGCTTGCGCGCGCGTTTCGTGCGTGGCAGCTGTACCTGCCGAACAATCCCACGCGTGAGCGCGCCCTCGAGATGGCGCGCGCGGCCTTCACCGCGGTACTCGAGGACGAGTCCGACGGCCTCGTTGTGCGCGTTCGCGAACAGGAGTTCGCCTGCGGCGACCGCGTCGTGCATCGGGAAGCGGAGCGACCGACCGACGGACTGCCGTGGTTGTTGTATCGCGATGGCGTGCGTGAACTGACGATCCTGCCGGGATTCGCCGACGACGGGCTGGCCACGTTGCTCGGACTGCTGCAGCGCGCCAAGCAGGCGGCGCCCGATGAAGACGATCTCATCACGATGCTCTGGGTCGCCGACATTCCGAGCCTTCGGTATCGCTTCGTCGAACTCGGTGGACCCGTGGAAACGTCGGTGCTCTCGACACAGGCCGACGGCAGCGACGATCCGGGCGATCGCCCCGGCGCCGATGTCCCGGCGGTGGAAACCGCCATGCCCACCGGTGCACCGCCGGGGCTCGTGCGGTTGGAGGACTTCGATAGCGCGTTGTTCTTCCTCGACCAGCGTGAGCTCGCGTATCTGCAGGAGGAGTTGCGCTCGGAGTTCGTGTCCGAGCCGCGACAGAGTGTGCTGGCCGCGCTGTTCGATATCGTCGAAACACAGCGCGACGAGCGTGTGCGCCTCGAAGCCATCCAGCGCATTGAAGACGTGCTGCTCGATGTGCTCACCACCGGCGCGTACGAACTCGCGGCGACGGCGTTGCGCGAAGCGCGAACGACCGGCACACGCGCGCCGGAGCTCACGCCGGCGGTGCACGACGCCTTGACGGGGCTCTCCGCGCAGCTGTCGGAACCGACGGTGCTGGCGCAGTTGCTGCAGGCCATCGACGAGGGGCAGCGCGCACCGGCCGCCGACGTGCTTGAAGCGCTGGTGAGCGAGTTGCGCGCAAGTGCGCTCACGCCGCTCCTGGCGTGGCTGGCGCACGCGCCCACCGGCGTGGCGCGATCGGCGGTCGAGCGCGCGGTGGTGCGCCTTGCGGAACGACACACGGCCGAGCTCGTTCGCCATCTCGACGCGGGCGATGACAACATCGTGCTGTCGGCCCTGCGTCTGTGTGCACAACTTCGCACCGCGGCCGCGGTGCCGGTGCTCGCGCGGCGTGTGCGCGACACGGCGTCGGCCTATCGCCTCGAAGCGGTACAGGCGCTGGCGGCCATTGCGTCACCGGGGGCGCTGCAGGCCATCGAGCCGCTCATCGACGATGCAGATCGCGAGGTGCGCCTTGCCGCGCTTCGCGCGGTCGGTGTGCATCGGTACGCGGCGGCCTTGCCGCGACTCTCGCGCGCGTTGCAGCGCAAGGAGCTTCGGCAGGCGGAACGCAGCGAGAAGACGGCGGTGTTCGATGCCTTTGGTGCCGTCTGCGGCGCCGACGGGGTGGCGCTGCTCGACGGCATGCTCAATGCGCGCTCGCTGCTCGGTCCGCGTGAATCGACGGAGATGCGCGCCTGTGCCGCGCGTGCCCTCGGTGTGGTCGGGTCCGAGCTGGCCTTCGCCGCGCTGCGGCGCAGCGTGGATACCAAGGACGCCGTGGTGCGCAACGAAGTCGCGCGCGCGTTGCGCGGTGGTACGACGTGACGGCGCGCGCTGAGCTGGCCGTCGATCGCGGCGCGCGGAGCGACGCCGATGAGCAGCGCCGCGCGCGCGGCGTCGTCGTCGCGCTGCACGGTGCGCTGCGCGCGGTACGACTGTACCCGATCGAGAATGTCGCGGTGCAGAAGGCCCTCGACGAACTCGATGGGCAGGTGGCGCGTCTGGTAAGCGAGGATGGCGAGTGCGATGTGCGGCGCACGGGCGATTTTGTCTTTGTCAACGACACGCGCATCCGACTCGGGCTCGACAACTACGCGGCGGTGGTGTACGTGCTGGGCATGATGCGCGAGGCCGGCATCGGCACGCTGCGCGTGCGCGGCCGTCCGCCCGCGCGTGCGTGGGTCGTGCTGCTCGCGTTCCTGCAGGCCCCGCCCCTCGAATACCCCGAGGAGGAGCGCCTCGGCCAGCTCGAAGCCCGCCTGGTCGCCGCCGGCGTCCGGGAGTTCGAGTTCGACGGCCCGATCGACGATGTCGACACCGACGATGAGCTCGATGCCCGCGAGCGGGCGCGGCAGACGTATGTCCGTTCACTCGATGTCACGCGCGAGGTCATGACGCAGGCACGGCTCGGGCGCAGCCCGAGTCTTCGGCGTGTGAAGCGTGCGGTGCAGTCGGTGGTGGACGCGATCCTCACCGATCCGGCGTCGATGCTCGGACTCACCACCCTGCGCGAGTTCGACGAATACACCTTCGTGCACAGCGTGAATGTGTGCATTCTGTCGGTCGCGCTCGGACGACGACTCGGCCTGACCAAGCTGCAGCTGCTCGAGTTGGGCGTGGCGGCACTCCTGCACGACATCGGCAAGTCGCGCGTCCCCACCGAGGTGCTCAACAAGCGCGGCGCGCTCGACGATGCGGAGCGCGACCTCGTGCGCGAACACCCCTGGCAGGGGCTGCTCGCGCTGTTCACGCTGCCGGTCGGCTCCGGGCGCCCGTGGCGCGCCATGACGGGCGCGTTCGAGCATCATCTGCGCACGGATTGCAGCGGCTACCCGGCGCTGGTGCGACCGCGGCGGCTCAGTCTCATCAGCCGCATCATCGCCGTGGCCGACGGATTTGATGCCGCCACGACGGCGCGCGTGTATCGGGACACCACCTGGTCGCCGGCCGACGTCCTGCTTGGTATGCGCGACAATCCGAGGCTCGGGTTCGATCCGGTCATCGTGAAGGCGTTCATCAACCTGACCGGCATCTACCCCGTCGGCACGCTGGTCGTGTTCGATACGTTCGAAATGGGCGTGGTCCACTCGGCAAATCCCGTGGAAGACGAGCTCTCGCGGCCCATCGTCCGGCTGCTCATGGATGCCGGCGGCAACCGACTTGCCGATACGCCGCTCGTGGACCTGTTGACGCGGAACGAGGGAGGGCATTTTGTGCGAACGATCATTCGCACCGAAAACCCCGACCGTTGGGGCATTCGGGTCGCCGACTACTTCGCCTGATTCCGGC
>JALOPN010000396.1 GCA_025453875.1 Gemmatimonadaceae bacterium
GCCGCGACGCTGATGCTGACGCGCGTGGCCGCGAAGGCCGGCGGGCCGCAGGGCATCCGCGTCAACGCGATCCTGCCCGGCGCCGTGCCCACCGACATGCTGCGCGGCAACCTGCTCCCGGGCCAGGACGAGCAGCAGTATCTCGCGCTGCTCGCGAGCCACAGCCCGATGGGCAAGCTCGCGAACGCCGACGACATCGCGCGCGCGGCCGTGTTCCTGTGCTCGGAAGCGGCCGCGGCTATCAGCGGCGCCGCGCTGCCCGTGGATGCGGGGGCGGTGGGGTAGGGGCGGGCGTCACGGCAGCGGCACGAATCCTGGAACGCGCAAGGCTCGAGCGTCGAACGTCCACGTTGCGTTGCAGCCGAGGCGGCGATGGTGGCTCGCAAACAGGCAATCCGCGAAGTCTGCGCGGGAGTCCGCCCAGACGTGCAGCGCTTCGGTGAGCACATGATGCTGATCGATACAGATGTCGAAAGAGTCCAGCAATGCACGAAAGGCTTGCAGGATCTCTGCCTTCATGAAGCCGTAGCGGCTACGAAGCACCCATTCGGTTTCCAGCAGCACAGGCAGGCTGATCGTCAGTGAATGCCCGCGCTCCAGGGCGCCCCGCATGGCCGCTTCCACGCGCACGCTCTGAGGGCCGTCATCCTGAACCAGATGCCTGACCAGGACATTGGTATCGAGCGCCCAGTTCATCGCGACAGCTTGCGGACTCCCACACGTCTCCCTTTCGGAGGGCGCAGCATTCCGGACAGGCTCAGGACACTGCGATTCTGAACGCGCAACAGCACCGACCGATCTGCGAGGAGCGTGAACGTAAGTCGATCTCCTGGCTTGAGTGCCAACGCGTTTCGGATCGACTTCGGGATGGTTGTCTGCCCTTTGCTCGTCAACGTGGACTCCGCATCGTCGTTGGAGGGGCGCCTTACCATGGGAGCCATCGTAAGGCGGAGGTCCGCTTCGCTCAAGGCTCATGCTCCGCCGTTTCTGTGCTCCAGTCGACCTGCATTCCCCGGCGAAAAGCGTAGATTCGCAACCACCACCCCCGCACGGAAACCTGCGTGGCTCAGTCGATCGAAGACACCCCACCCGATCGCGCGCTGTGGAGCATCGTCGCGAGCAACGTGCTCGCGGCCGTGCTCGCGATCGTGCTCGACTGGGATGTCGTCGAGCTGCTGTGGCCGTTCTGGATCCAGAGCGTCGTGATCGGCTACTACGCGCGGCGGCGCATGCTGATGCTGCGGCAGTTCAGCGTCGAAGGCCTCAGCTTCGGCGATCGTCCTGCGACGGAGTCCCCCGAGGACCAGCGCAGCACGGCGAATTTCTTCGCGTTCCACTACGGCTTCTTCCACTTCGGCTACTTCCTGTACCTGATGCAGCGCAGCACGCAGCAGCAGTTCGACTTCGTCGACGCGAACCTGCTCGTTGTCGTCGCGCTGGCGTTCGTGTTCGCGCACCGGCAGTCGCATCGCGAGCATGTCGCGGCCGATCTCGCGGGCAGGCCCAACCTGGGCGCGCTGATGTTCATGCCCTACCTGCGCGTCGTCCCGATGCACCTCGTGATCCTGTTCGGCGCGACGCAGGGTGGCGGTGCCGCCACGATCCTGCTGTTCACGGTCATGAAGACGCTGGCCGACATCGGCATGCACAAGTTCGAGCACCGCAAGCTGCAGGGGGCGGGGGCGGGTTGAGCGTTGCACTGGGACGCAGGATCAGCATGCGTGTCGGATCTCAACGTTCTTCTACACTCTGGGGTCATGACCTCTCCCCACGACGCCCCCGCGCTCGCCGCGCGAGCGCTCGCGCACCTGAAGGCCGGCACCACCGACCAGGCCGCCGACGTCATGCGCGTGCCGATCGAGTACTACACCGACGAGGCGCGCTACGCGCACGATGTCGAGCGCATCTTCCGGCGCTTGCCGATCACGTTCGGGCTCAGCCTCGAAGTGCCCGAGCCGGGCAGTTATCTCGCGCAGACCGTCGCGCAGACACCCGTGCTCGTCGTGCGCGGCAACGACGGCGTGTTGCGCGCGTTCCTGAATGCCTGTCGCCACCGCGGCGCGCCGGTCTGCCAGGATGGCTCGGGCCGCACGCTGCGCTTCGTCTGCCCGTATCACTCGTGGACCTATGACCGGCAGGGCGCGCTCGTGAACCTCACCGCGCGCGACACCTTCGGCACCGTGGACACCGACACGCTCGGCCTCACGCCGCTGCCCTGTGTCGAACGCGCCGGACTCATCTGGGTGTGCCTCACGCCCGGGTTGTCGTTCGACATCGACGCGTGGCTCGGCGACTTCGCGCCGCTGCTCGAGTCGCTGCGGCTGCACGACTGGCACCTGTATGCGCGGCGTGATCTCGCCGGCGCCGGCTGGCGCGTGACGATGGATGGTTACCTCGAGGTCTACCACCACGACACCGTGCACGGCGCCACCGTGGGCTCGCAGACCATCGGCAACCTGCTCGTCCACGATGTCTATGGTCCGCACCAGCGCATGGTGTTCGGCCGGCGCACGCTGCGCGACCTCGACACTCCGCCCACCGACCCCGCCGATGCCGAATCGCGCATCCGGCGCATCCATGCCGGGTTTCCGAATCTGTCGGTGTCAGGGATCCTGGGTGGCTACTGCCTCGTGAGCCACATCTTC
>JALOPN010000094.1 GCA_025453875.1 Gemmatimonadaceae bacterium
TACGGCGGCGCGATGCCGGCCGGCTGGACGCGCCTCATTCTCGAACAGTTCGAGATGCCGTTCACGACGGTGTATCCGAAGGAACTCGATGCGGGGAACCTCAACGCGAAGTACGACGTGCTGCTGTTCGTGGACGGCGCGATTCCGGCCGCGCGTGCCGCGCGCGGCGGCGACTTTGCCGGCGGTGGTGGCGGCGCGGCCGCCGATTCCACGCTCATTCCGCGTGAGTACTGGCCGGCGCTGGGCAGCGTGAGTGTGGACCGCACGGTACCGCAGCTCAAGCGCTTCCTCGAAGCGGGTGGCCGCGTGATCACGATCGGCAGCAGCACGTCGCTCGCGCAGCATCTCGGCCTGCCCGTGGAGAATCACCTGCTTGCCAACGGGCGTCCGCTCACGAATGAGCAGTACTACATCCCCGGTTCACTGCTCGAAGTGGCGGTGGACACAAGCCGTTCCGTGTCGCGCGGCATGAGCACACGCGCCACGGTGATGTTCGACAACAGCCCGGTCATGAAGCTCGGCGCGGATGCGGCGGCGAAGGGCGTTCGCGCCATCGCCACCTTCGACTCGCCGACGCCGCTGCGCAGCGGCTGGGCGTGGGGGCAGGAGCGCCTGCAGGGCGGCGTCGCGATGGCCGAGGCCACGGTGGGCAAGGGAACGCTCTACCTCTTCGGTCCGGAGGTGCTGTTCCGTGCGCAGCCGCACGGCACGTTCAAGTTCGTCTTCAACGCGCTCGTCAGCGGCAACTGAGTCGCGTGGTGCTCCCGTCGAATTCGTCACCTTCGCGGTCGGCGGGAGCGCCAGTCGAACATCGTACGTCCCATGTGGTGAACGCGGTGTTCGTGTGGGGCATCGCGCGCGCGTTCGGTGGGCGCGTGTTGCTGCGGCTTGAAGATCACGATGCGTCGCGCTGTCGCGCGGAGTACGAAGCCGCGTTGCTTGATGACCTCGACTGGCTGGGGTTTGTCCCCGATGAATCACCCACGCGCAGCTTTCGGACGGGTGCGACGCCCCATCGGCAGTCGGACAACGCCGGCGCGTACGAACGGGCACTCGCGCAGTTGGACGCCTCAGGCCTCGTGTATCCGTGCACCTGCTCGCGTCGTGACATCCTGGCAGTCACCGGGCCCGTGGACCCCGGGGTCGAGCCGCGGTATCCCGGCACGTGTCGCCATGCACACCATGCGAGCGACAGCACCGTGGCACGTCGTGTGCGGCTCGATGACGCGGTGGTGCGCTTCGATGATCTCCGGCTCGGGGCACAGCAACAGCAGCCATCCGCCGAGTGCGGCGACGTGCTGGTGCGCGACCGCCATGGCCAGTGGACCTACCAGTTCGCCGTCGTGGTCGATGACCTCGCGCAGGGGATCGATGTGATCATTCGTGGCGAGGACCTGCTGGCGAGCACGGGGCGGCAACTGCTGTTGGCCGCATCGCTCGGCCGTACCGCGCCGCCGCAACTGTTCCATCATCCGTTGCTCACGCACGCCGATGGGCGCAAGCTGAGCAAGTCGGCAGGTGATACCGGAGTGCGCGAGCTGCGGGCGGCCGGGTGGAGCGCGGACGCGCTCATCGGTGAGGCGGCCTATCGCGCCGGACTGCTCGCGGAGCCGCGCGCGGTGGCGGCGGGAGAGGTGGCGGCGATCTTCCGATAGCGTACCGGCTGGAACCTGGCCGACTGGGGGTTGGTAGGACGGGCGTTCGTCCACCATTCACCTTTACCGGGAGGTTCGCTGTGCCTGTCGCTGGTTGTCGCCGCCGATTGTCTCGTCGCTCGGCTGGGCTGGTCCTCTTCTTGTCGCTGTGCTTGCTCGGCCCGTGGACGCGTGCGCATGCGCAGGTGCGTGACACGCTGCATCGGACCGATTCGATCGATGTGGCGCGTGCTGCACTCGACTCCGGACTCATCGCCCGCCTTGAAGGCCACACGGGTTCGGCCAAGGTGCTGCACGCGGAACCCCTGTACATCGATCTCATGCGAGACCTCGGCGCACGAAAGGGGGAGGCCGAGTGGAACGTCGGACTTGGCCTGACCGACCGCAACAACTACGACAACATCGAAGCGCTGGTGGAGTTCGAATGGGCGCCGATTGATAGACTCGGGCTCGAGATCGAGATCCCGATGAGCTTCTACAGCGCGTTCCCGGGCGCCACCGACCTTCCGCCGAATCGGATCGAGTCGCTCAAGCTCGGTGCCCAGCGAACGCTGCACGTGTCGGTGAGGCACAGTACCTCACTGGCCATGGGCTACATCCACCAGTTTGCGCTGCGTCAGCCAAGTCAACTCCGGTTGAACGATCCGGTGCGAGGGCACGTGTTCAACCCATTCTTCGTGGCCGCGAAGCGATGGGGCAACAACTGGCACACGCTGGCCTACACGGGACTGCAGTGGCGCCGCCTGCACGGGCTCGGTACCGATCCAGTGACGTTCGAATGGCACTCCAACGTGGACTACATGGTGCCGGGGACGCGGAACTTCGTTGGCGTCGAAGTCAACAAGTACCGTCAGGCGGGCGACTTCGACATGACAGTGCGGCCGTCCATGCGACTGGCCGTGCGCGACGATCTGCTGATGGGCTTCGCCGTGGGAGTACCTGTCTCGCGCGAACGCGATCGTCTCGGCATGTTCCTGCGTCTGATCTACGAGCCGCGCGCGCACCGCTGAGCCACGGTGCGCGCACGTCGCGCTCACATGATGGGCAATCCGAGGAATGTCGTCACCAGGAGCATGATCCACTGCGGTCCCTTGAAGCCGTCGGTGCGATCGTCGTACGATTCCTCGAGGGCGTGTGCGCCGCGGCCCACACCACCGCCATCTACCGTGATGGCCGGTACGCCGAGACTGATGGGCAGGTTCGCGTCGGTGCTGGAGGCGTTCAGCGGTGCATAGAGACCGAGCGCATCGGCGGCGCCACTCGCCACGCGCACGAGTCGCGTGGTGTCGGACGTGGTACCGGCGGGACGGATGCCGATCGTGTCGATCACGAGCTCGAGCTTGGCGCGCGAGTTGGGCCAGCGCGCCATCTCGGCGGCGACCGCATTGCGCACGAGCGTCTGTACCTTGGAATCGAGCTCCTGCAACGTGCTCCAGCTTTCGCTCCGCATGTCCAGATCGAACGAGGCTTCGTCGCTGATCGTGTTCACCGACCGCCCACCGGTGATGATGCCCACGTTGAACGTCGTGCGCGGTTCGCGCGGCACCTGCACGTCACCGATCGCGGCGATCGCGCGGCCCACCGCGTGAATGGGATTGGGCATGCCGAACGCGCCGTAGCTGTGGCCACCCGGTCCCTTCACGGTGAAGCGATAGCGCGCGCTGCCCACGGCACCGTTCGTGATGGCGATACCCGTGCCGTCCACCGAAATGAACGCATCGATGGAATCCTTGAGCGGCCCGTTGAAGAGCGCGCGCACGCCACGCAGGTTGCCGGGTCCCTCTTCGCCCACCGTGGCCACAATGAGCAGGCGGCCACCAAAGGGCACCTTGCTCGCCGTCATCGCGCGCGTCACCGCCAGCGTGGTGGCGAGGCCGCGGCAATCGTCGCCGATGCCCGGGCCGCGCAACAACGTGCCTTCGCGCGTCACCTTCACATCGGTGCCTTCGGGAAACACCGTGTCGAGGTGACTGCTCAACACGAGCGTGGGTCCCGGACCATTGCCCTTGAGTTCGCCGATCACGTTGCCTTCGCTATCGGTCCGCACGTTGGCCACGCCGAGCGCGCGCAACTGATTGGCGTAGTACACACCGCGCTCCGTCTCCTTGAACGGCGGCGCCGGGATCTCGCACACGGCGACCTGCTGGTCGATGGTCCACGCGTTGTCGCGTTCGATCATGGCGAGCGCTTCGCGCACGGCTGGATGCTGCGTGGGCGGCGTGACGGGCTGCGCGGTGAGGACGCTGCTCAGGGTACACGTGGCGAGCAGCAGCGCACCGTGGCGCGTGGACGAGCGGAGCGCGCCCGACGTACTGGCGACGGCGGCACGAACGGGGCGGAAGTCGAAGCGAGGCATGGCGTCGGGGCAGGTGGGAGCGGCACGGGCGACCGACGGGCGTCCGCGCAGGCCGAAAGATGACACGATCGTCGCCGCCTGTCGCCTCGTGGCGCCACATGGTCTCGACGTGCGACTATTCCGAAGCCGCTGCGCCGTCCGCTCATCCTCGCTTGTGCGTCCATGTCCACCGTGCTGCAACAGCTCCCCGATCTCGTCGCGCTGCGCGATGCGCAGGCCATCGTGCACCGCGAGTTCGCCGGCACGCCGGCCTATCGCTGGCCGCTGCTCGAGGCGCGCGCGGGCGGTCGCGTGTGGATCAAGCACGAGCGAGAACCACACACCGGTCGGGGCCTTCAAGGTGCGCGGCGGCCTCGTCTACCTGCAGCGTCGTCACGCAGAGGGCAGGCTGCCGGGCATCGTCTCGGCCACGCGCGGCAACCACGGGCAATCGCTCGCCTACGCGGCCCGCCGCACCGGCACGCCGGTGTGCATCGTCGTGCCGCACGGCAACAGTCGCGAGAAGAACGCGGCGATGCGGGCGCTGGGCGCGGAGCTGCTCGAAATCGGTGACGACTTCCAGGACGCCGTCGAAGCGGCCATCACCATCGCGGCCGAGCGCGGCTGGTCGCGGGTGCCGAGCTTTCACCTCGACCTCGTCGCGGGCGTGGGCACCTGGGCGCTTGAACTGCTCGAACGTGCCCCTGATCTGCGGCGACTCTACGTGCCCATCGGTCTCGGAAGCGGCATCTGCGGGGCGATCGCGGCGCGGCACGCGCTTGGGCACGCGGTGGAGATCGTGGGGGTGACCTCGGCGCACGCGCCGGCCTACGCGCGCTCGCTGGCGACGGGAACGCTGCAGTCCGTCCCGTCCACCACGGCGCTGGCCGATGGCATGGCCGTGCGGACGCCCGACCCGCTCGCGTTTGCGATCCTGCAGGCCGAGGGAGTGCGGGTGATCGAGGTGAGCGACGCGCAGGTGGCCGACGCGATGCGCGCCTTCTATCACGACACCCACAATGTGGCGGAGGGGGCCGGCGCCGCCGGTCTCGCCGGGCTGCTGGCCGACCCCGAACGCGAGCCCGACGATGTGGCCGGCACCGTACTGTGCGGTGGCAACGTGGACAGCGCGGTCTTCGCGCGGGTGCTCACCGGCGACGTTCCCTGATGGCGTGACGGCGATCACAGTCGCTGCGCTGGAGCGGCGCTGACCCCTCCTGCGCGTGGGAGAATCACGGGTCGGCGGTGGCGATGCGCCTTGGTACACGAGAGATTGCACGGGTGACTGTGCCGCGCGTCGATCATCCGAGTATGCCGACCTCCCCACCGCGCCGAGGCGGTGGGTGTCGGCCGCTGTGGCGCGCGTGGTGGGGGCTCGTGGGTGCGCTTGTGGCGCCACTGGCCACGATACCGGCGCAGACCACGGCGCGATGCGAACCGGCCGATCGCGTGCGGAGTGTGACCATCGACGGTTCGCTCATCGCGACGGATGAACTGCAACTGGTGCTCGCCACGCAGGTGCCGGCGTTGAGCTGGCGACTGCTGCGGCTTGGTGCGGCACCGTGTGCCGATTCCGCCGATCTCGCGCAGGACGCGCTCCGCATTGCCGTGCTGCACCGGCAGCGTGGGTGGTTCCAGGCGCAGGTCGCCGCGTCGGCCGATCGATCCGCTGACGGCACGCGGGTCCGCTTCGCGGTGACCCCGGGGCCGCTCGCTCGCGTCAAGACCGTGCTCGTGCACGGGCTGCCGGCGGCTGACTCCGCGGCCATGGTGTCACCGCTTGCCGCGCTCCCGGGGGCGGTGTTCGATCGTGTCCGTGTGCAGTCGGCGGCCGATCGGGTGCTCGCCTCGCTGCGCGATGCCGGGTACGCCCGCGCGCTGTTGCGGCGCAGCGATGTGGTCATCGACTCTGCGGCGGCCGAGGTCGCGCTCGATTTCTCCTTCGACGCGGGTACTCGCTTTCGCTTCGGTGACATCAGCGTGGACGTGGAACCCGTCCGCGGGCGCACGCCACGTTTTTCGCCCGATGAGGTGCGCGCCCTCGCCGGTCTCACGCCAGGCGCGACGTATCGCGCGCGTGATGTGCTGGCGGCCCAGTCGGCGCTCTATCGCACGGAGGCGTTTCGCCTCGTGCTCATCGACACGGTAGCGCTGACCGATTCCACAGGGGTTCGCGCTGCGACCGATTCGATGTCCACGCTCGCCGTGCGCATTCGCGTCGCCGACGCGCGCACGCGGAGCGCACGCGTGGGCGCCGGGTGGGGCACCCTCGAGTGTGGACGCGTGCAGGGGCGGCTCACCGATCGCGGATTCCTCGGCCCGGGGCGCCGCGTCGAGCTCACGGCACGTGCATCGCGCCTCGGCATCGGGCGTCCCCTCGATCAGTTCCCGGGGTTGTGCCCACAGTTCCTGCGCAACGATCCCTACAGTCAGGAGCTCAACTACTACGTCGGCGTCTCGCTCGGCAACGCGACCTTCTTCGGTCTGCCGTATGCGCCGTCGCTCGACGTGTACAGCGAACGCCGCGGCGAGTTCAACGCGTTTCAGCTCGAGACGGACATCGGCATCGGGTTCTCGTTGTCACGCGCGCTCACGTCGCGCACGCTCATCGGCGGCGGCGCCGAGTTCGAATCGGGCCGCATCGTGACCGACGCCGTGTTGGCGTGTGTCCGGTTTGCACTCTGCCAGCCCGCCGACTTCGCGCTCGCCCGACAGGGCAACACCACACAGGCGCTCAACCTCACATGGCTGCACGACCGCGTGGGTGGCGCGGCGGACCCACGCGATGGCGGACGACTGCGAGCCGATGTCCGCGTCGGTCAGACGAGCTTCCCACGCGACGCGGTTGGCGAGAATGGCGACGGTGGGACCGGCCGGCGTCGCTACGATTTCGTGCGACCCACGCTCGAAGCGGCGGGCTTTGCGCGGCTCGCGGGCGGCACGATCGCGGCGCGCGTACAGTGGTCGCAGGTGTACGCGCCAAACGCGTTCACGGTGGGTGGCGTCCCGTTCCTGCCCCCGCAGGAGCGCCTCTTCTCCGGCGGGCAGAACACCGTGCGCGGCTTTCAGCAGAACCTGCTCGGCCCGGTGGTATATCGCGTCGAGCGCTCGGCGGTGGACTCGGTGCCGCTCAACGGATCGTATCAACTCGTCGTGCGTCCCGATGCAGCGGTGCGGTTGCCCTCGCCAGAGGGCGGCTCGGGGTCGGTGGTGGCCAACCTCGAGTTCCGTCGACGATTCGCCTGGCCGACGGCGGATCTGCAGTGGGCGCTCTTTCTCGACGCGGGAACCGTGTGGGCCGATCGGGTGGCGTCGTTCGCACTCAGCGAAGTGCGCGCCACTCCCGGCCTCGGCGTGCGACTCGATACGCCGCTCGGACCATTCCGTGTGGACATCGGCTACAACCCGCGCCGTGCGGAGGCCGGCAAGGCGTTTCTCTTCGATGCGTTCGCGCGTGACGGCGGCGCCGCCACCCCGTTCGTCGTGTGTGTGAGCCCCGGACAGACGCTGACATTCGAGGAACAACTCGCGGTGGGTGGCCTCGACTGTCCGCGCACCTTCCGACCGGCGAGCGGCCGCAGCACGCTCTCGCGCCTCGTGTTCCACTTTTCGCTCGGGCAGGCGTTCTGAGCGCGCGCGGATCGTCGCTTCGGCGCTGGGTACTCGGCGTGCTCGTGCTGCTGGGCGGGCTCGGGAGCGTGGTCGTGTTCGCCGGGCTCTGGCTCACGCGCACCGAGGCGGGACGCGCGCGTGTCGTGGCGTGGGTCAGCGCGGCGGCCAACGGCGTCTTCGACGGGCGCGCCACGCTCACGATCGGCCGTGTGACATCGCTGCTGCCGTCCAATCTGGTGCTCGAAGATGTCGCGTTGCGCGACAGCGCGGGTGCACCGATTCTCGCCGCGCGCCACGTGCGCGGCGCGCTCGCCGTGCGTGACCTGCGGCGCGGTCTGGTGCGCATTCCGCGACTCGCGCTCGACAGCGTTCGTCTCGATCTGCGACAGGATAGCATCGGGCCGTTCAATCTGCAGTGGGTGATACGTGGTGACACCACGCGAGTGAAGCCACCGGCGCCGCCGGGCCTCGGCGATGACGTGCGCATCGAGGCACTCTCGCTTCGCAACGCAGTGATCGAGGTGCGCTATCCATGGGCACCACATCCGTTGTTCACCACCGATCGTGAACGGGACAGCGTCACCGCGCTGCGCGACAGTCTGCACGACATTCAGCGCGTGGGCAGCGGCTACATCGAAACGCGTCGTATCAGCATCCCGGCGCTGTTCGCGCGTGATCTGATCGCCATCACGCCCACCGATGCTCCCGGTTCGCTGGTACTCGACAGCGCACAGCTCAGCGTGTCCGATCCGCCGGTGTCGGTGCGGGGCGTTCGTGGCACCGTGCGGTGGTACGACGATTCACTCACCTTCGTGGCTCCCGAGGTGCGGCTGCCCGCCTCGCGTCTCGACGCACGCGGTGTCATCGCGTGGGGGCAGCCCGGCCCCGTGCGCTACGATGTCGCGATCGATGCGCCCGACGTTGCGCTCGACGACATTCACTGGACGTGGCCGGTGATGCCACGCGAGGGACGCGCACGCGCGGCGGTCCGCCTCCGCACGCTCGAGAATCCGGATCATCTCGAAGTCGCGCTGCGCGACCTCGAGGCCACCGCCATGTCGTCGCAGATCACTGGCGAGCTCACGATGGTGGCTGAGGTACGCGATTTCCTGCTGCGGGATGTGGCACTCGCGTTCACGCCGCTCACCACGTCGCTCGCGAATCAACTCACGGAGGACGTGCTGCCGCCCGCGGTGGAGGGCCGCTTCGAGGGACGCTTCGTGGCGCGCGAGGGTGGCTCACTCGATTCGCTGCGCATCGACACGCTCCGCTTCGTATTCGATGATGCGCGCGTCCCCGGTGCGCAGTCGCGACTGCGCGCCCGGGGCACGGTGGCGATCGGACCCGCGCCGCGCGCACGTGATGTGCGCATCGACGAGTTCGCGCTCGATCTGCGTAGTGTGCAGCCGCTGGTGACCGAATGGCCCACAGGGCTGAGTGGTACGCTCTTCGCGAGCGGCCTCGTGCGTCGCGCCTCGCTCGACGCGGCCGACCTGCAGGAACTGCTTGTGCAATGGACCGATCCGGCCGGTCGCGCCACCACTGTGCGCGGTCAGCTGGCCGCGCAGTGGGCCGGTGGGCCACGACGCGTCGCGATGGCGCTGCAGGTCGATACGTTGCCGCTCGCCGCTCTCGCGGCACTCGACACCGCCCTGCCGGTTCGCGGTGTGTTGGGGGGAACGATCACGGCCGACGGCGCCCTCGATTCACTGCCGTTTTCGGCGCGCCTGCGGCAACTGCTCGCCCCGAGTGGTGCGCTCGCGGCCGAGGGGACGCTGGCGCTTGGTGCGCTCGACGCCGATTCGGTGGGTTGGCAACTCGCCGCACGTGTGCAAGCCGACTCGCTCGATGTCGCGCCGTGGGCGCTCGCCGGTGTTGCGCCCTCCACGCGGTTGGTGGGTGCCGTGCACGTGAACGCCGCCGGTCGCGCTGCCGCCGTTGACACGGCGCGCCTCGACATCGTGATGCAGCAGCCCGCCTCCGCGCAGCACACACCGTTCTCCCTCTTCGCCCTCGGCACGTGGGGCCGCGACGCGATGCTCGTGGATTCGCTCGTCGCGGAAGCTCCGGGCGTCCACTTCGACGCCAGCGGCGGACTCGCGCGTGATTCGCTCGGCCGCGAGTCGTTTCGAGGCAATCTGCGCATGGACTCGCTGCGCGTCGTGCGACGGGAGCTGCCGCGACTCGCGCGCATGATCGCCACCGTGGATACGTCGCTGGCGACGTCGGTGCGGTCGCTCGCGGAGGACACGTTGAGCGGGGATCTCAACACGTCGATCTACGGCGAAGGATCGTTCGCCCGCTATCTCGTGAGTGTTGCCGTGGCCGGCCAGCAGGTCCGTGTGGGTGATGTCGCCACCGGCCGGATCTTCGGTTCGGTGCGCGCCGATGATCTGCCGCGTCGTGCGCGTTTCGTGGCCGCGGCCACGGTGGACTCGATCGAAGGCATTGCCGCGGTGCGCATCGCCACGGCCAATTTCGGCGTCGATGACGCCACGCCCGAACGGGGTGCACTGCGGTTCGATCTGCTCGCGCGCGACACGTCGCGGCTGCGGTTGCGCGGCGCGTTCGCTCGCGGTGATGATACGCTGGTGGTCGGGGTCGACACCGTGCAGTTCACGTACGGTGATGTGGCGTGGACCAACGATGCGCCGCTCAACCTGCGCAATCGTCCGACGGGTTTCGCCATCGACTCGTTTGCGTTGCGGTCCAACCGGGGCGGTTCGCTGCAGCTCGGCGCCGACGCACCGCTCGATGCGCCCATCCACGCATTCCTGCGCCTCGACGCGTTCCCGGCAGGTGAGCTCGCGGCGTTCGCGCTGGGTACCGCGCGGCTGCCCGGGCTCGTGTCCGGTGCGCTCGAGATCACGGGGCGTCGCGATGATCCCATCATGCGCGCGCGATTCGTCGCCGACTCGCTCGGCACCCTCAATGCAACGTTGAGTGGCGTGCGCCTCGAGGCCGACTACGCGGCCGAACGGCTAGATGCCCGCCTCGCGCTCGCCGATACGCTCGGGCGCAGCTTGCGTGGCGAGGTCACACTTCCCGCCGATCTGCGCCTGCAATCGGTGGTGGGTGACCGGTTCTACACCGAAGCGCTCAACGGGGCCATCGTGGCGGACTCGTTGCGGCTGCGCGCGTTGCCGTTCCGGCTGGCAACCGTTCGCGACCTTGACGGACTGGTACACGGCCGCATCGCGCTCGGTGGCACCTTCGACAATCCCGACATCAGCGGCCGCATTCAGCTCGAGCAGGGCACCTTGTACAGCGAGACGCTCGGCATTCGGCCCACCGAGGCGGCGCTCGATTTCGTGGCTGGTGGCGATTCGCTCTCCATCGGACGCTTCCGCTTCCGGAGCGGCGCGCGCGCGGCGGACACGTTGCATCTGTCGGCGACGGTGCGCCGGCCGCTGCGCGACAACCCGCGCGTCTCACTTTCGGCCTATCTGAACAACGTGGCGCTGGCGCGTCAGCGCGACGGGACCGATCTCGATCTGAGTGGACGCGCGTCGCTGTCGGGACAGGCGAAGCGGCCGGTGCTCACGGCGACGCGCGTCGCTGTCGGGACAGGCGAAGCGGCCGGTGCTCACGGCGGATCTGTTCGTGCCGCATGCGAACCTCGTGCTCGATCTCACCGAGTCTCGCACGGTCCTCGATCTGCAATCGGCCGAGGCGCAAGCGCTGCTCACCCCCGAGGAACAGCGCGCGGCGGCGGGCGAGGCCTCCACGTTTGCCGGCCTTGGCGAGTTCCTCGAAGCGCGCGGTGTGCGTGTCCGGCTCGGTGATGACGTGTGGGTGCGCACGCGCGAAGCGTCCGTGAAGCTGGGTGGT
>JALOPN010000095.1 GCA_025453875.1 Gemmatimonadaceae bacterium
GCGATCCAGCGCGCCGGCATGCCGAAGGACGGATCGACCGTGTCCATGCCGTCGATCGGCGCGACCACGCCGCCGGTATCAAGCGCCATGAGAAAGCGCGGGAGCACTTCGCCACGCGCGACTTCGGAGCCGCGCAGCTTGATGAGGTATTCGTTGGCCGGCAGTCGGATGTCGTCGCGAATGCGAATCGGCGGTACGAGAATGCCGAGGTCGAGTGCGGCCTGCTTGCGCAGCAGCGAAATGCGCTCCAGGAGGTCGCCGCCCTGTGATTCATCCACGAGCGGAATGAGCGCGTAGCCCACTTCGAGCTCGATCGGGTCGATCTGCAGCAGGTCGCGCATCGGGTCCGCTTCCTGCGGCACTTCCGGTTCGGGCGCGGGGGCGATCTGCGCGAGTTCGAGACGACGCTGTTCCTGCTGCCCACTGGCCCGCGCGAGCAGCGCGGTGCCGCCGGCGAGCACGACGAACGGCAGGAACGGCAGTCCCGGAACGAGGGCGAACGACCCGAGCAGGCCACTCGTCACCCACAGCGCGCGCGGGTGCGCGCCCAGCTGTGTGGAGATCACGGTACCGATGCGATCGGTGCCCGTGGCCGCCGTCACCATCACACCGGCTGCGGTGGAGATGATGATGCCCGGGATCTGCGACACCAGACCGTCACCGACGGTGAGGATCGTGTACGTGGACGCCGCGTCGGCGAAATCCATTCCGCGCTGCACGACACCGATGAAGATGCCACCGAGCACGTTGACGAACACCACGAGGATGCCGAGGATGGCGTCACCCTTCACGTACTTCGAGGCGCCGTCCATCGCGCCGTAGAAGTCGGCGGTGCGCGAGATCTCGTCGCGGCGCCGGCGCGCTTCCTTTTCGTCGATGAGACCAGCCGACAGATCGGCGTCGATCGCCATCTGCTTGCCGGGCATGGCATCGAGCGTGAAGCGGGCCGCGACTTCGGCGATGCGGCTGGCACCCTTCGTGATGACGATGAAGTTGATGCCGACCAGCATGATGAAGATCACGATGCCGACCGCGTAGTTGCCGCCGATCACGAACGCGCCGAACGCCTCGATCACGGCGCCGGCTTCGCCCTTGGAGAGGATGAGCCGTGTGCTCGAGACATTCAGGCCGATGCGGAACAGCGTGAGCAGCAGCAGAATGGCCGGAAACGAGCTGAAGTCGAGCGGGTTCGTGTTGTAGAGCGAGACGAGCAGCACGACCAGCGACATGCCGAAGCTCAGCGCGAGGCAGAGATCGAGCAGCGGTGCCGGCAGCGGCAGCACGATGAGCGCGATGATGAACACCACCGCGATGGCGAGCGCGAGCTCGGCGCGGCGGCGACCAACCGCGCCGTCCATGGGCAACGGGAGCGTGGCAGCAGTCATGGGATCACGCCGCCAGTGATGTGGTGGTCATGGTCGGCTCATCCGCCACGGCCGTGCCGCGCCAGGAGCGACCATAGCGCTGCCGCTGACGCATCACGAAGGCCAGCACTTCCGCGACGGCGAGGTAGAAGTCGACGGGAATCATCGAGCCAAGGCGTGCGGCCTTGATGAGGGCGCGTGCGAGCGGCTTGTTCTCGATGACGGGCACACCCGATTCGAACGCGAGCGCCTTGATGCGCTCGGCGACCTTGCGCTCGCCCAGCGCGACCACGAAAGGGGCCGGCGCGAGATCGGGATCGTACTTGAGGGCGATCGCGATGTGCGTGGGATTCACGATCACGACGTCGGCCGACGGGACATCCGCGAACATCTGCTTGCGGATGCGATCACGCGCCATCGCGCGACGCCGCGCCTTGACGTTCGCGTCGCCTTCGGCGTTGCGATACTCGTCCTTCACTTCCTGCTTCGACATCTTGAGATCTTCCGACGTCTGCCAGCGCTGATAGCCGTAGTCGGCGGCGGCGAGCGCGAGGAACAGCAGGCCGGTGTTGCGCAGGATCGACATCGCGTGCTCGCCCACCGTGCTCATGAGCGCGGAGGGTTGCAGCAGGGCCAGCACCTCGAGATCGGGGATGGCGCGGCGGATCGTCAGATACACGACGAAGGCGACGGCGAGCAGCTTCGCGAGCTGCTTGCCGAGTTCCACGACGGAACGAATCGAGAACAGCCGCTGCACACCGGCAATCGGATTGAGGCGCTCGAACTTCGGCATGAGCGTCTTGGTGGTGATGAGCGGGCCGACCTGCGCCACGTTCACCCCGACGGCGATCACGAGACTCGCCGCGAGGACGCCGGCGAGCGCGGCCAACGTCTTCCAGCCCACGAGCTGGATGACCGCAATCGTGGCCGTGCCAAAGCGTGCTTCATCGCCGGCGAAGAGCAGCGTCTGCCCCATCTGATCGAGCAGGAAGCGCCAGAGTCCGGGGCCGGCGGTGGCCATGGTGATGGTCGTGCCGATCAGAAAGGCGGCCGTCATGAACTCGGGACTGCGTGCGATCTGTCCGTCGAGGCGCGCGTCCTGCTTCTTCTTGTCGGTCGCTTCTTCGGTGCGTTCGCCGCCCGGTCCTTCCTTCGCCATGTCAGCGCCCTCCCGCGGGCGCGAGCGCGCCAAGGGTGCCGTCGACGGCGGTGGCAAAGTGCGTTGGCCAGGAGGCGAACGCGGAGGCGATCACGCCCATCGTCAGCGCGAACACGACGAGGCCGATGCCGATCTGCAGCGGAAAGGCTACGCTGAAGATGTTGAGCTGCGGCGCGGCACGACTGAGGACGCCCAGCGCCACGTTCGTGAGCATCACGGCCCCGAGCACCGGCGACGCGAACTGCACGGCCGACGTGAAGATCGTGATGGCGGTGCCCGCGAGCGCGCGCATGCCGTCACCCATGGCGAGCTCTCCGCCAAGCGGCAGCACGCGGAAGGTGTCGGCAAGCGCCTCGAGCATGATCAGGTGCCCGCCCGCCGACAGCAGGAGCGTGAGAGCAACCAGGCGCAGGAACTGCGCGAGGACGAGCGTCTGCCCGCCTTCCGTGGGATTCAGAATGGACGCGCCGGAGAGGCCAACGGAGGTGGTGAGCAGCTCGCCGGCCGCTTCCGCGCCCGCGAGCACGATGGCGCCGGCGAACCCGATGGCGAAGCCGATGAGCGTCTCGCCCAGGAACGTCGCGGGCGAGATCACCACACCGCCCGCGGGGGCGCTGGCGAGCGCCGTGGGAAGCAGCAGCACCGCGAACAGCACCAGCGCCGCCGTGCGCACCCGCATGGGGACGGTCCGCGCCGACCACATCGGCGCGACGAGCAGCAGCCCACCCACGCGCAGGGCGACCAGGATGAGCGCCGAGGCCGTGCCGGGGGCGAAGAGATCGGGGAACCCCGTCACGCCACCATCCCCGGGATGCCCTGGAAGAGGGCGCGGGTGTACTTGATGAGGATCTGGAGCAGCCAGGGGAGCCCGACGATGAAGGCGCCGCCGACGAGCACCAGCTTGGGCACGAACGCCAGCGTCTGCTCCTGGATCTGCGTCACCGACTGGATGACCGAGACCAGGAGGCCGACCCCGAGCGCGATGATGAGCATCGGCGCGGCGACCATGAGCGCCGTGAGGATGGCATCCCGCGAGAGATCGATGACGAGCTGATGGGACATTGGTGCCGGATCGAGTGAAGACAGAGTGACCGGCGATACCAAAAGCAGGAGTCGTACCAAACGCCCCGGTGCGTTCCGGTTAACGGAAATGCTTGTATTACAATGCTTTGACCGAGTGTTCCGTGATTGAAACGGCGGACATTCGCGCCGAGCACGGCAAATGTTTCCGCGTCGTCCGATGCGGCACGAACCGCCGATCTTGGCAGGGGATGGCTGCAAATGCGGAACCCGCCGGCGCGCGCATAGAGCGGCTCGCCGGCGGGTTCGACAGGGTGCGGTCCGGGTCTAGCGGAAGCTCTGGATCAGCGATTGGATCGTGAGGCTCCAGCCGTCGACGAGGACGAAGAGCAGCAGCTTGAACGGCAGCGAAATCATCGCGGGGGGCAGCATGAACATGCCCATCGCCATCAGCACGGACGCCACGACGGCGTCGATCACGATGAAGGGCAGGTAGATCGCGAAGCCGATCTGAAAGGCCGTGCGCAGCTCGCTCGAGACGAACGCGGCCATGAGCACGTGGAGCGGCACGTCGTCGGGGGTGGCCGGCGGCGCGATGCGGCTGAGCTCGACAAAGGTCCGCAGGTCGGCCTCCTTGGTCTGCCGCAACATGAAGGCGCGGAAGGGCTTGACGCCTTCCTTGAGCATGTCGACCTGCTCGATCTCGCCGGCGAGCCAGGGCTGCAAGGCCGTGCGATTGGCTTCGGAGAGGGTGGGCGCCATCACGAAGCCGGTGAGCAGCAGGGCGAGTCCGGCCACGAGGTGCGCGGGCGGCGCGCTCTGCGTGCCCATCGCCTGCTTGAGGAAATTGAGCACGATCAGGATGCGGGTGAACCCCGTCATCATGAGGATGAGCGTGGGCACCAGGGTCAGCAGCCCCATCATGAGGACGATGCTGACCGTGCCATTCAGCCGAAGCTCCTGCGCGCCCCCCTCACCAACCCGCAGGTCGAGCTGCGGGATGACCGGTGCCGTCGTGCCGCCGGTCGGGGCGGCGGTCGTCGGCGTGTCGGTCGCCTCGGTCGCTGGCTCCCTCGCCGGCTGCCTTGCCGGCGTGGCGGCGGCTTGCGTCACCGCTGCCGCCGGCTGCGCCGCCGGTGCCGCTGGCTGCGCCACCGCGCTTCCGATCGGCGCGAAGGCGCCGAGTGCCGCCACGGCCATCAGGCCGAGCAGTCGCGTGGCCGGTGCCAGCGTCATCGAGAGGGCGGTGCGCAGGTCGCGGTCAAGCGCGACGGCGGGTGCCGCCGCGGGCACCACACGCGGGACCGCCGCGGCTGCGGGTTCCGTCGGCACGGTCGGCTTGGCGTCGTTCGACGACGATCCGCGCGCCGCGCCCTCGATGGCCGAGCGCATGCTCTGCGCGAACGAGATGCCTTTGCTGGCTCGATACTGTTCTGTTGCAGTCGCCGTGTTGTTGAACGCAAGCGGCAGTTCGCTCCCGGCCAGTACGCGCTGCCGGTCGGCTTCGTCGACGTCGCAGAGGGTGTGGATGCCCCCCTCACCGTGGGACACGACCAGCACCTTCTCGCCGACCCGCACGACCGCGAGCCCGGACTTCGGGCCCAACGGCAGGCGCTGCACCACCTCGACGGGCAAGGTGGCTCGTGACCGAAAGCCACCGGCGCCCCAGCGGCGCAGCGCCCACACGGCGAGCGCGATGAGTCCGAGCACGAAGGCAAGTGCGGCGAGAATGCCGAGGCTGGCGGTCAGCATGAGGGGCTCGTCGCCTCAGGCGGCGGCGCTGGCGGGCGCCGCGGTGCCCGCGTTCGCCGAGGGGCGCGCGAGAATGCGCGTGACGCGCACGCCAAAGTGCTCGCCGAGCACCACCACCTCGCCCTCGGCAAAGCGTCGCTCACCCACGAAGATGTCGATCGGCTCGCCGGCCAGTCGGTCCAGCTGAATCACCGAGCCGCGTCCGAGCCGCAGGATCTCCTGCACGGTCATGGTCGTACGGCCGAGTTCGATCGAGATGGGCAGCGTGAGACTGAACAGCATGGCGAGCGGCACCTCGCCGCCGCCGCTCGCGAGACGCTCGAGCTCGGCCAGCTGCGGGGCCATCGGTTCGACAGCGGGCGCGTCACCGGTGACCGAGGACACGGGCTGCCCCGCGGCCTTGGCGGCCTGGACACTCGCGACAAGGGCGTCGATTTCTGCGGGATTCATGAGAGAGGGGCGCGGAGGACTCGAAGCGTGGTGACCACTCGGTCAACCATTCGAAGGAGAGAGGTGATCGACCAGACGAACGGCGAGGTTGCCGCTCACCCGTCCCGCCTGGCCGAGGTAGCGTTCCTGATCACCCGTGCGCACGAGGAGTCGCGCGTCCTTGGGAATGCCGGTCGGAATGATCGTGCCGCTCTTGAGGTCGAGCAGGTCCTTCAAGGAGAGCTCGAACTTCGGCAGCCGCACCGAGACCGTGACCGGCATTTCGCGCACCGCCGTCTCCGTCTTGCGGCGCATTTCTTCGCGTTCCGCTTCGCTCGACGCGAGCAAGGCCAGCCGCTGCTGACCGCTCGACGTGAAGAACTTGTCGAGCACGGCGAACGGCAGGCAGATCAGCATCAGGCCACTCTGGCCACCCGCGGTGATCTCGATGTTCGCGACGAGCACCGGATCTTCGCGATTGGCCACCTGCAGGATTTCGGGCGAGGACTCGAAGCCGGTGACGGCGAGCTCCATGGGCACGTGATCCTGCCAGATCTCCTCCGTCAGCTGCGTGACCCGCTCGGCCACTGTGCGGATCGCCATGCGCTCGATCGGCGTGAGCGACCGCATCGGCAGATTCGTCTGCCCGGTGCCGCCGAAGACGCGATCGATGACGTAGAAGCCGAACTCGGGACCGATGTCGATGACGCCCTTCTGCCCCGTGCCACCGATCTCGAAGATGAAGGACGAACAGGGCGTAGGCAGCGAGAGGGTGAACTCGCCAAAGCTGAACTGTTCGACACCCTGCAGTCGCACCTCGATCTGTCCGCGCACGCGCGAGATGACCCAGGCCTCGAGATTCTTGACGAGGCGTTCATACATGGCCTCGAGGGTGCGCAGGCGCTCTTTCGACACGCGTGCGGGACGTCGGAAATCGTAGACCTGGACGTCCACGCCGCTGCCACGCGGGCCGGCCGCGCCGCCCGCACCGCCGCCGCCGAGCAGGCGATCGATATCGGTCTGGGAGAGGGTTTCAGACGCCATGCGCGGACCTCACTGCACCACGAACTGCGGGAAGTAGACACGCACGACGGTCTTCTTGCCGAAGCGCTCGTTGAGGGCGGTGGTCAGGTCCACCTTGATCTGTTCACGCGCGCCGATCTCGGCGAGCTGCTCGACGGTCTTGAGGCCGAGGGAGCT
>JALOPN010000397.1 GCA_025453875.1 Gemmatimonadaceae bacterium
CAGCGCCGAGGCGGGCAGGCGCATTTCGCGGATGCGGCGACGGGGGAGACCGTGTACGTCCCCGCTTTCCGGCACACGGTGAGCGAGTATGTGAACGGGGCGATCGCCGCCGGTCTCCGGGTGCGGCGGCTCGGGGAGTGGCTCGAGGAGGGCGCGGCGGCCGACGCCCCGCCTCGGCTGCTGACGCTTCGCGCGAAGCGCTGACGGGGAGCGCGGGGGAACCGCAGGATCGACGTTGACATTGAACGTGCGTTCAACGTGATTCCGTGGACGCGGCGTGGTGCCGCCCCGCCGCTTTCGGCCGGTTCTGTCCCCGCTTTCCCGCATGCCCGGCCGCAAGGTTCCCGAAGCCGCTCGTCGCGACGAAATCCTCCGCGCCGCCTACCGCGTCGCGGCGCGCGACCGTCTGGGCGGGCTGACCGTGCGCGCCGGACTCCTCGTGGATCTGCTCGACTGGATGCTCGCGCACACGATCGTGGCGGGCGAGCTGCACCGACGCCCCCCCGATGGTGAGGTCGCGCCTGAGCAGTGGCTGCTCGGCCTTGTCGAGCGTGACCTGCGCCACCTGCTCGCGCAACGCGAGCGCATCGAGCTCTTCTACGACTACTGGGTGCTCGGCACGCGACACCCCGTGATTCGTCGCCTCATTCGCCGCGCGCTCCATCGCTATCGCGAGAGCTTTCGGCCGGCGGCCGAGGCCGTGTGTGCTGCCTATCCGCTTCGTTTTGCCGCCCTCTCGGCCGACGATCTCGCCGGCGTGTGCGCGGCGTTCATCGAGGGGTGTGCCACGCAGACTGTCCTCGATCCCGATCGCTTCGATGCCGTGCGTGCCATGGCCACGTTGCACGCGCTGGTGATCGATCCCGCCAGCGTTCCTCGTTTCACTCGTTCCTGATTGCCCGGAGTCCCGTTGTCCACGCTGTCCCCTGCTTCGAATCCTTCGCGCATCGATCAGCCGGTGCACCACGATCACGACGATACCGTCTATCCCGGCAAGGCGCTGTTCATCGGCGTGCACCTCGCGTGCTTCGCCGCCATCTGGACGGGTGTCACGAGCACGTCGATCATCCTAGTTCCTCCTGGCCATGCTCGCCCAGTCGAGCGCGCAGAAGGGTGCGTTGTGGTGGGCCGGACATCACCGGCATCATCACCGCTACAGCGACACCGAGCACGACGTGCACTCGCCGCGCCACGAGGGGTTCTGGTACGCGCACCTCGGCCGCGCCGCAGTGGGACAAGACCGACTACGAAGCGGTGCCCGACCTGTCGGCGTATCCGGAGCTCGTCTTCCTCAACAAGTACGAGCACATCCCCACGGTACTACTGATCGCGCTGTGCGCGTGGATCGATGGGTGGACCGGCCTCGTGGTGGGCTTCTGCTGGAGCACGGTGGCCACGTGGCACGGCACGTTCATGATCAACTCGCTCGCGCACGTGCACGGCAATCAGCGCTACGTGACGGGTGATGATTCGCGGAACAACTGGTGGCTCGCGCTCATCACGCTCGGCGAAGGGTGGCACAACAACCACCACGCGTATCAGCGCAGCACGCGCCAGGGCTTCCGCTGGTACGAGATCGACATCACCTACTACGTGCTCAAGGCCATGAGCTGGGGGCGCCTCGTCTGGGATCTCGGCGCGCCGCCGCCGGAGGTGGTGCGCAACGAACGGCCGGTGGGCAAGGCGGTGCTGGAGAAGGTCGCGCGGCAGCTCGCGGAAACGTTCAACGTGGAGCAGCTCGTTGCCGACGCGCGTCGCGCGCAGGGCGCGGCGCAGCAGCAGTTCGCGGACATGCGCCATCAGGCCGAAGATCGCCTCGCCGAGATGAAGCACCACGCCGAAGATCGCCTGGCGGAAATGAAGCATCAGGCCGAAGATCGGTTGAGCGAGGCGCGTCACCACGCCGAAGAGCGTGTGGCGCACGTGCGCGCGCAGGTGCAGCAGGCCATGGCGGGGGTGTCGTGGCCGCACTTCCCCACGCGCGACGAGATGCGCGCGAAGGCGGCGGCCATGCTGCCGGCGAGCCCGTCGCTCGATGCGATTGCGGCGCGCGCGCACGAGCTGCTGGCGGAGCGGGTGGCGCAGCGGTTGGCGGTTGTGCGGTAGTGTCGAACGTCGGGCGGATGACTCGGCCGCGTGCGAGGTGCGACAGGATCACGGCGCTGGTCCTCGCCCTCTGCTTGCTCGCGGTGAGTGCGCGCCCACTGCACACGCAGTCGTCCGGCTCGAACGAACGGCCTCCGCTGCGGGTGACCGGCGTCGTCTTCGACAGCGTCGCCGGCGTTCCGTTAGCCGGCGCCGTGGTACAGCTCCTGCTCTCGTCCGATCGAACGCGCGCGCGCACGGTGATCGCCGATTCGCTCGGGCGCTTCGGATTCGCCAACGTGGAGCCCGGCACGTGGATGCTCGGGTTCCTGCATCCGCGGACGGATTCGCTGCCCGGGGGGGCACCAACCCACCAACTGACGCTGCGCGACGGGATGGGCACACGTGAGGTCACACTCTACGTGCCCACCGAAACGCGAGGTGATCGGATGTTGCTGGAGCACACCACGCCGATCGGACGCGTACGAGGTCTCGTGCAGGATTCGGCCGGTCGTCCGATCGCGAATGCGCGCGTGCTTGATGCCGACGAACAGGAACTCACGCGCACCAGCGAGACCGGCGCGTTCAGCCTCGATGCGCTGCCCGCGGGTGATGTCGATCTGCAGGTTCGGGCGGTGGGCTTCATGCCGCAGCGTTTCCGGTTGGCCCTGCGGCCCGACGAGACGCTCCTCCTCGATCTCGAACTTGATCGGTTCGCGCCGCTCATGGCGACCGTGACCGCGTCCGCGCGTCG
>JALOPN010000096.1 GCA_025453875.1 Gemmatimonadaceae bacterium
GCGTGAAGCAAGCGGGTACCACGGCATCGAGTCGTTGTTCGTGAAGCTCGACCTGCACGACGTGGTCACGGTGCGCACGGATGTGTCCGACCGGTCGCTGACGGTGCGTGGCCCGACGGTGCCGGCGTCGGGGCTCGGTGAGGCGACGCAGAACCTCGCCTGGCGCGCAGCGGTGGCCTTCGCACAGGCCACCGGTTGGCCCGACGGCTTCGCGATCGACCTCGAGAAGCACATTCCGGTGGGCGGCGGACTGGGCGGCGGCAGCGCGGACGCGGCGGCGGTCCTGCGCGGACTCAACGCCATCGCGCCGTCGCCGCTGCCAACCGCGGAGTTGCTGGCAATGGCCGGCACGCTCGGCGCCGACGTGCCCTTTCTCGTGAGCGACGCCCTGCTTGCGTGGACGTGGGGGCGCGGCGATCGGCTGCTGCCGCTGCCCGCGCCGCCTCCCATGGCGACGACACTCGTCGCCTTCCCCGACGGCGTGCCGACGGGTCCCGCGTACGCCGCGTTTTCGGCGCTGCGGGGCGGCACGAGCGGGGCGCCGCACCCCGGCGCCGTCTGCTATCCGATGGACGCCTTCCGCGACTGGTCGTCGATTGCCGCGCTGGCCGGCAACGACTTCGAGCTGGTCGTCCCGTCGCTGCACGCGGGGGTCGCCGCGTGGCTGCCCGTCGTGCGCTCGGCTGCCGAGGTGCTGCGCAGCACCGGCGCACCGGCGATCGGCGGGCTCTCGGGGAGCGGCGCGACCTGTTTCCTGCTGCACGGGCTCGACGACGAGTTCGCGCTGGCGTGGGGCGACGGCGAACACCCGGTCGGCGCGCGGCTGGTGTCGACCCGCACGGCCAGCGCGATTGTCGCCCCGGAGCCGATGTTCTAGTTTGCGCACGTCGAGCGGCCCGGCCGTCTCGCGCCTGCCCCGTCGTTCAATGGCAGGACGCCACACTTTGGATGTGGTCATCTAGGTTCGAATCCTAGCGGGGCAATACGCGCCCGTCGGCCGCTGGCCGGCGGGCGCGTGTGCATGAGGGGGGTCCGTTCGGCGCCGGAGTCGGTTATGTTGCGGGGCTGACCGAGGTTTCGCGGCGCCGGACAAGGGCACACCTTGTCGGGCTGCCTCATGTCCGGCTAATTTTCAAGGCTCCACGTCGATGGACCGGCTAGGCGTCAACAAGGGTGGGTTCAAGATTCTCTCCGGTACGGCCAATCCGGCCCTCGCGGAGGAGATTGCGCGCCACCTCGGCACCGACCTCTGTCGCGTGGCCGTGCAGCGCTTCGCCGACGGCGAAGTCTTCGTGCGTATCGATGAAAACATCCGCGGCGCGGACGTCTTCATCGTGCAGCCCACGAATCCGCCGGCCGAGAATCTGTTGGAGTTGCTGTTGTTGTGTGATGCCGCGCGCCGTGCCTCGGCCGCGCGCATCACGTGTGTGTTGCCCTACTTCGGCTACGCTCGGCAGGACCGCAAGGACCAGCCGCGTGTGGCCATCGGGGCGAAGTTGGTGGCCAATCTGATCGAGACGGCCGGCGCTGACCGGTTGCTCGGCCTCGATTTCCACCAGCATCAGTTGCAGGGGTTCTTCGACATTCCGGTCGATCATCTGTACGCGGCACCCGTGCTGGTGTCGCACTTCCGGAAGAAGAACCTGAAGGATCTCGTCGTCGTGGCGCCGGATGTCGGCTCGGCCAAGATGGCGCGCGGGTTCGCCAAGCGACTCGACGCCTCTCTGGCCATCATCGACAAGCGTCGCCCGAAGGCGAACGTCGCGGAAGTGGTGAACGTGGTGGGCGAAGTGGCCGGACGGGATTGCATCATCCCCGACGACATGATCGACACCGCCGGTACCGTCTCCGAGGCGGCTCGGGCCCTCAAGAGCCTGGGCGCCAACGACATCTACGTCTGCGCCACGCACGCGCTGCTCTCCGGCCCTGCCGTCGAGCGACTCGCCGCGGCGCCGATCACCGAAGTGGTCCTGACCGATACGATTGCCATTCCCCCGGAGCGCCGGTTCCCGTCCCTGACCGTGCTCTCCACCGGTGAACTGATCGCCAAGGCCATCCGCTTCACTCACTCCGATCAGTCGGTCAGTTCGCTCTTCGACTGACGGCGCGCCGTCTTCCGTCGTCCACGCGTTTCTCCAGAGTCCAGCCATGGCTACCGCAACTCTTTCCGCGACCCTTCGTCACGACACCGGCAAGGGCGTCGCGCGCAAGCTCCGCCAGAACGGCAACATCCCCGGCGTCATCTACGGCCACGCGCGTGCGCCGCAGTCGCTCACGGTCAACGCCCGCGAGTTCGAGCGGCTCATCAGCCGCGTCGCCGCCGGCAGCACCGTCATCGAGCTCGACCTCGGCGGCACCACGGCCCGCTCGCTCATCCGCGAGATCCAGCGCCACCCGTTCAAGAAGCAGATCCTGCACGTCGACTTCCAGGAAGTCGTGGCCGGCGAAGCGATCACGCTCAAGTGCCCCATCGTCTACGTCGGTACGGCGTACGGCGTGCGCACCGAAGGCGGCGTGCTCGACCAGATCATGCACGAGCTCACCATTCAGGCGCTCCCGTCGCAGATCCCCGACCACATCAACGTCGACATCACCGATCTGCACGTCGGCAAGGCGCTGCACGTCAGCGATCTCACGCTCCCGGCCGGCATCAAGGTCATGGACGACGCCGGCTCGACGGTCTGCATCATCCAGCCGCCCAAGAACGCGAGTGCGGAAGCCTCGAGCGAAATCGCCGAGCCCGAAGTCATTCGCGCGAAGAAGCCCGCCGACGACAAGTAAGGTCGGAAGGCAGGAAGGGCGCGCGAGCCGTCACCCGACGCTCGCGCGCCTTTTCTGTATTCTCCCCCGCCCCACGCGCCGTCTCCTGCTCGCGACGCCATGAAAGTCATCCTCGGCCTCGGCAATCCGGGGCGTGAATACGACGCCACACGCCACAACGCCGGCTGGTGGGTGCTCGATCATCTCGCGCGCACCTGGCCCGTCGAGGCGTGGCGCAAGGATCGCGACGCGATCATCGCCGATGGGTATCTCGGCCCGATGCGCACGCGCCTCGTCAAGCCGCAGACGTACATGAATCGCTCCGGCGAAACGCTGCGCGACTATCTCGGGCGACGCGGGTTCGACGCGAAAGAAGACCTGCTCGTCATCGTGGACGACATCGCGATTCCCGTGGGCGAGTTCCGCTTTCGCGCCTCCGGCTCCACGGGTGGACACAACGGGCTCAAGTCGGTGCAGGCGCATCTGGGCCACGCCGACTACGCGCGACTGCGCGTGGGTATTCGCCCGGTCGATGAGCGGCGGGCCATCGGCAACATGGCCGACTTCGTGTTGCGCGTGATGCCACGCGACGAGCGCGAGTTCGTGGACGGCCTGCTCCCGAAGCTGACCACCGTGATCGAGACATGGGTTCGTGAGGGGAGCGCGAAGACGGCGAGTGTGCACGGCCGCTGAACCGCGGCCCCTTGCAACCTCGCGCGCCGCGCGCCGTATTGAGAGACAGCTTCTGCTCGTGCTTCCACTCCCCTTGCTCGCCGCCGCCATGCCGCTCCCCTCGCAGACCGCCGTTCAGGACGCGCAGCGTCGCCTCGCCGAGGCGCAGGAGGCGCAGCAGGCCGCGCAGGCGGCCGCCAGGGAGGCCGAAGCCGCGCAGAACGCCGCGCCGCAACCTGCGGAGGCGCCGTCGGTACCGCCGCCACCGGGCACCGAGGTGCCCCCCGCGCCCAACGCCGTGTACGTGCAGGGTGAAGGGTGGATCATCCCCATGTCGCGCGAAGCGCTGCGTGCCCTCGAGACGCGCGCCGACCGGCTGTCCGACCAGTTGCAGTCCGCGCAGGGGCGGCGCGATGACGTCGCGCGTCAGCTGGAGGAGGCCACCAATCCGCAGGCGATCGCCGGCTTGCAGGAGCGACTCGGTGTCCTCGATGCGCGACTGATCTCGCTGGAGAAGGAGATCGAAGCCAACAGTGCGCAGCGCGCCTCGATGGCGGCCCGACTGGGCGCCCAGTCCAGCAGCTCCACGCGCGAGCCGTCCGTGGCCCCCGAAGATCGCGGGAGCGACTGGCCCGGCATCATCGCGCTGTTCACGCTCACCCCGCTCGCCATCGCCTACGCACGCCGCATCTGGAAGCGCTCGGGGACGCCGGCGAGCGCGCCGGTGTCGGAGCAGGCCGAGGCCCGCTTCGCGCAGCTGGAGCAGGCCATCGACACCGTCGCCGTGGAGATCGAGCGCGTGGCCGAAGGCCAGCGCTTCGTGACCAAGCTGCTGCGGGAAGGCCAGCCCGTCCCCGACTTCTCGGCGCAGCGGGCCGGCGAAGGCGCGCGGGTGGGGCGCGAGGCACAGTCCTGACGCGTCGGCGGCGTCTGCTCGTTGTTGGGCTGCTCGGGCTTGTCGGCACCGCCCCGCTGCGGGCACAAGCGGACGTGTGGCGGGGCACGGCACAGATCAGCGGCGCGCTGCTCTACGGCGAACAGTCGCAACGCACGTTCGGAGGGCGAGCGACCGTCACGCGTGTCGACACGCTGCTCGAGTTCAGCGGCGCCCTTCAGGGGCTCTATGGTGACGCGTCCACCAGCGACGGCGTGCGCGACGTGACGAAGCGCCTCTGGCTCGGCTCGCTCAACGCCGACTGGCGGCCGCACGCCCGTTGGTCGCCCTTTCTCCTGGCCACCCTCGAGACCAACCTCGAAAAGCGACTCGCCGCGCGCTACAACGTCGGCCTCGGGGTGAAGTACACCGCGTGGCGCACCGCCACCGATGAGGGGAGCCTCAGCGTGGCCCTGCTCGACGAGCGCATCGACCCGCTCACCGCGACGGCGCCCACAACCCGCCTCACGCGCTGGTCGACGCGCCTGCGCGTGCGCCACGCGTTTTCGGAACGCACGCGACTCGCGCACATCACCTTCTGGCGCCCGAGCGTGCGCGCGATCGATCGATTCGTCGTGCAATCCACGACGGAGCTCCACCTCGGGCTCACCGCCCGCGCCGCCCTGACGGTCAGCCTGCTCGATCTCTACGACAGCGAGGCCGTCGCCCGGGGTGCGCGCCGGTACCGCGACGGCCAGCTGCTCTTCGGCGCGCAGCTGGACTGGTGAGGACGTCCCGGCCACCGGCGTGACGCCACGCCGCTCGACCGTGACATGCCGGAGGACTATGTTTGGGGGCTGTACCACTGACCCTCGAATCACCCCAACCTCCAGCCAATGCTCGAGAACCTTCCGATGATGGCGCTGGGCATCGGGGGCGTCGGCCTTGTGGCCACGTTCCTTACGTTCAGCGGCATCAATCGTCAGTCGCCCGGCAATCAGGTCATGCAGGACCTGGCCGGTGAGATCCACAAGGGCGCGATGGCGTTCCTCCGCGCCGAGTACGTCGTGCTCGTGCCGTTCCTGCTCGTCGTGGCCGGCCTGCTCGGCGTCGCGATCGGCGCGAAGACGGCCATCGCCTATGTGTTCGGTGGCCTCTGCTCCATCGCGGCCGGCTGGATCGGCATGAAGGGCGCGACGGCCGCGAATGTGCGCACGGCCGAAGCCGCGCGCGCCTCCGGACAGGCGGCGGCCCTGCGTGTCGCCTTCGGTGGCGGCTCGATCATGGGACTCGCCGTGGCGTCGCTCGGTCTGCTCGGCATCGCGGTCATCGTCGCGTTCCTCGCCAAGGGCGAAATGAGCGACAACGCGAAGCTCTTCTCGGAGATCATCTCCGGCTTCGCGATGGGTGCCTCGTCGATTGCGCTCTTTGCGCGCGTTGGTGGTGGCATCTACACCAAGGCCGCCGACGTGGGCGCCGACCTCGTGGGCAAGGTCGAAGCGGGCATTCCGGAAGACGATCCGCGCAATCCGGCCACCATCGCCGACAACGTCGGTGACAACGTGGGTGACGTTGCCGGTCTCGGCGCCGACATCTTCGAATCGTACGTGGGCGGCATCATCGCCACGATCGCGCTCGCCGCGACCAGCACGCTCGTGCCCGACGGCACGCGCCTGACCGCGATGCTGCTCCCCATCGGCTTCACGATGGCCGGTCTGCTCGCGTCGCTCATCGGCATCTTCATGATGCGCATCCTGGCGAAGGGTGATCCGGCCAAGGCGCTCCGCAATGTCACGTTCATTGCGGCCGGTCTCTTTCTCGTATTCGCGTATTTCATCACGCAGATGTTCCCGCTCGGCATGACGCGTGCTGACGGCTCGATGCTGCCGGCGATGGGTCCGTTCTGGGCCGTGCTCGTGGGTTCGATCTCGGGCATCGCGATCGGTCTCGTCACCGAGTACTACACGGCGATGGGTCCGGTGCGTCGCATCGTCGAGTCGTCGAAGACGGGGCCGGCCACGAACATCATCACGGGTCTCGCCGTGGGCATGGAGAGCTGCGTGATCCCGGTCGTGCTCATCTGCGGCGCGATCTTTGTGGCGTATTCGTCGGCGGGCCTGTACGGCATCGCCATCGCGTCGGTCGGCATGCTCGCCACGGTGGGTGTGACGATGTCGGTGGACGCGTACGGCCCGATCTCGGACAACGCGGGTGGTATCGCCGAGATGAGCCATCTGGGTAAGGAGGTTCGCAAGATCACCGACGGCCTCGACGCGCTCGGCAACACGACGGCCGCGATCGGCAAGGGCTTCGCGATCGGATCCGCAGCGCTCACCGCACTCGCGCTCTTCTCGGCGTATGCGGCGGCGGTTAATCTCGAATCGCTCAACCTCATCGACCCGATGGTCGTGATCGGCCTGTTCGTGGGCGGCGTGATGCCGTTCTACGTGGGCGCGCAGACCATGACGGCGGTGGGTCGTGCGGCGCAGGGCATGGTGGAAGAAGTGCGTCGGCAGTTCCGCGACCCTGGGCTGCTCGAAGGCAAGCCGGGGGTGAAGCCCGACTCGGCGCGCTGCGTCGACATCTCCACCAAGGCCGCGCTGCGTGAGATGATCATGCCGGGCGTCGTTGCGGTGCTGGTGCCAGTGCTTGTGGGCAAGCTCGTGGGCGTCGCCGCCCTCGGCGGCCTGCTCGCGGGCGCGACGGTGACGGGCGTCATGATGGCGCTCTTCATGGCCAACGCCGGTGGCGCGCGCCGGCGGCAAGGGCAGCGATCCGCACAAGGCGGCCGTGGTGGGTGACACGGTGGGCGACCCGTTCAAGGACACGAGCGGTCCGGCCATGAACATCCTCATCAAGCTGATGAGCGTGGTGAGCCTCGTGCTCGCGCCCTGGTTCCTGGCGTAA
>JALOPN010000097.1 GCA_025453875.1 Gemmatimonadaceae bacterium
TGTTGCTCGATGTCACGGTCCGGCGTCACCCGTGCATGAGCCCGTCCGTTTGACCACGCGCTGTACCGGACCGTAGCTTCTCTCGCATGTCGCCCCTGCTGCAGCGATCGTCGCGCCTGATCCGGCGCGTCGCGTTGGGTGGACTGGCCTGCCTCGCCGTGCTGTTTGCGGCGTCGCTGGCCGGCCCGGCGGACGCGCGTGCGGCGGTCACCGAAGAGGTGAGCGTCGAGATCGGCGAATCGCTCGACCGGTTGCTCGCTGCGGTCGACCAGGCCAGCGACGGGCCCGATGCGCTGCTGCTGCCATTCCCGACGCCCGGTGTACTGGCGTCGCGCCACACGCCGCGCCGTCCCACCGCGCGCCTGGCCTCACCCGCGCGCGCGCCGTGGCGCGCCCACGCCGCCGCTCGCGGTCCTCCGGCTCGCGCCTGATTCCCTCCCGCGCTCCGGCGCGGTGCGCGACTCCCTGATCATCCCCCGAACGCCGTCGCCCGCGTGATGCACGCGGGTGCGATCTGTGCGTGTATCCGTCGTCTCGCCGAGACGAGGGCGCGGGGGCTTCTGCCGACTGCCGAGGACCTTCATGTCGACCCGATGCCGGACCCGACGGCCACGTCACGACCGTGCGTGGCTGCCGCTGCTGCTGCTGTTCATCTGCCTCACGCCCTCCCTGCTCGTGGCGGGGTGCCACGCCGAAGAGCACGAGGCCCACGAGGAGGCCACGTTCCGCCTCGTGGCCAGTCATCCGCGGCGACAGGACGTCGTGGTCACGCGCGAGTACGTCTGCCAGGTGCAATCGAGTCGCCACATCGAGCTGAAGGCGCTCGAACGTGGCTACATCGAACGCGTCGCGGTCGCGGAAGGACAGGCGGTCACGGCGGGCCAGCTGATGTTTGCCATCCAGCCACAGGTCTACCGCGCAGAACTCGACAAGGCGACCGCCGAAGTGGCGGCGGCGCGCGTCGAGTACGAAAACACGCGCACGCTCGCGCAGGGCAATGTCGTGTCGGCGAGCGAGCTCGCGCTTGCCGAAGCGCGCTACCAGAAGGCCCAGGCGGAGGCGAAGCTGGCGGCGGCGCACCTCGCGTTCACGGAGATCCGGGCGCCGTTCGCGGGGCTCATGGATCGGCTGGAGGTGCGCGAGGGCAGCCTCGTCGAGGAAGGCGAGTTGCTCACGACGCTGGCGGACAATCGGGCGATGTGGGTGTACTTCAACGTGCCCGAGGCCGAGTATCTCGACTACGCGACCCAGCCACCCACCGCACGCCGTCGTCCGGTCCGCCTCCGGCTCGCAAACGGGCAGTTCTTCGCCGAGACGGGGTTCGTCACCGTCATCGAAGCCGACTTCCACCGCGAAACCGGAACGATCCCCTTCCGCGCGGACTTCCCCAATCCGGCCGGACTGCTCCGTCACGGACAGACGTGCAACATCCTGCTCGACACGCCGATCGCCGGTGCGGTGCTCATCCCGCAGAAGGCGACCTTCGAGGTGCTCGATCACACGTACGTGTACGTGCTCGATGCGGGCGGGGTGGTGCGCCAGCGACGCGTGACGGTACGTGAGGGGCTGGAAGACCTCTTCATCGTGACCGAGGGATTGTCCGAGGGTGACCTCGTGCTCATGGAAGGGCTGCGCCAGGTGCGCGACGGCCAGCAGGTGCAGGCCGAGCAGGTGCCAACGGACTCCGCGTTCGCGCACCTGAAGCTCCACGCCGAGTAGGAGCGCGCCATGTTCACCAAGATCCTGCATCGACCAGCGCTGGCGATCGTCATCTCGCTGATCCTGATGTTCCTTGGCGGGCTGGCCATCGCCACGCTGCCCGTCTCGCAGTTTCCCTCGGTCGCGCCACCCGTCGTGATGGTCAGCATCGCCTATCCGGGCGCGAGCGCCAAGGTGCTCGAGGAAGCGGTGCTCATTCCACTTGAGCGCTCGATCAACGGCGTCCAGGACATGAAGTACATGGTGTCGGATGCGACGAGTGCCGGCGAGGCGACCATTCAGGTCGTCTTCGAGCAGGGCACCGATCCCAATCAGGCGGTGGTCAACGTCATCAACCGCGTCGACCAGGTGAAGACGCGTCTGCCGGAGCTCGTGCAGCGCGAGGGGATCATCGTCAACATCGTGCAGTCGCAGATGCTGATGTATGTGAACCTCTACAGCACGCAGGCCGATGCGGACATGCAGTTCCTGTTCAACTACGCCGGCGTCAACCTGCTGCCGGAGATCAAGCGCATCCGCGGCGTGGGCAGCGCACAGATCCTCGGCAGTAGACAGTACGCGATGCGCGTGTGGTTGAATCCGGACCGCATGCGCGCGTACGACATCTCGACCGAGCAGGTGATGGAGGCGCTCGCCGAGCAGAGTGTCATCGGGTCGCCGGGCCGGCTTGGTCTGGCGACGGGCAAGACATCGCAATCGCTCGAGTACGTGCTCACGTATCCCGGGCGCTACAACACGCCGGAGCAGTACGGCGACATCATCCTGCGGGCGACGGAGGAGGGCGAGCTACTGCGTCTGAAGGACGTGGCGCGCGTGGCGCTGGGGAGCGAGTTCTACGACATCTACTCGGACCTCGACGGCAATCCGTCGGCCGCCATCGTGCTCAAGCAGAGCTACGGCAGCAACGCCCGCGAGGTGATCGAGCGGGTGAAGGCCGAGCTTGAGCGCGCGAAGGCGGAATCGTTTCCGCCCGGTATGGACTACGCCATCAGCTACGATGTGTCGGGCTTCCTCGACGCGTCGGTGGAGAAGGTGCTGCACACGCTCGTTGAGGCATTCCTGCTCGTGGCGCTCGTGGTATTCCTGTTTCTCGGCGACTGGCGCTCGACCCTCATTCCGACGCTGGCCGTGCCGGTGTCCCTCGTGGGCACGTTCTTCTTCATCCAGCAGCTTGGCATCAACATCAACCTGATCACACTGTTCGCCCTGGTGCTGGCCATCGGTATCGTGGTGGACAATGCGATCGTGGTGGTGGAGGCGGTGCACGCCAAGATGCATGACACCAATCTCGGGCCCTACAAGGCCACGCAGGAGGTGATGCACGAGATCAGTGGTGCCATCATCGCGATCACGTTGGTGATGACGGCGGTGTTCGTGCCCGTGACGTTCATGAGCGGACCGGTGGGCGTCTTCTACCGACAGTTCTCGATCACGATGGCGGTGGCCATCATCCTCTCGGGCGTCGTGGCACTCACGCTCACGCCTGTGCTGTGCGCCATGCTCCTCAAGCGGCCCTCGGCGTTCGATGTGGCACGCGGTCCGCTCGGGCGCGCACTCGCGGGATTCAGCAACGGCTTCGATCGCCTCACGGGCCGCTACGCGGCGGTGCTGCGTCATCTGGTGCCGCGGCGCGGGCTCACCATCGGGCTGCTGGCTGCGTGCCTCGCGGCGATCGTGGTGCTGGGCGGGCAGTTGCCGTCGGGCTTCATTCCCAACGAGGATCAGGGGCTGATCTACGCGATCATCCAGACGCCGCCCGGATCGACGCTCGAACGCACGTACGCCAAGTCGCGCGAGTTGCAGGCGATGGCCGAGGAGATCGAGGGGATCGAATCGGTGTCGGCGCTGGCCGGCTACGAGATTCTCACGGAAGGACGCGGCTCCAACGCCGGGACGTGCCTGATCAACCTCGCACCGTGGGCAAAGCGCAGCGCCAACGTCGAACAGATCATCGCACAACTGGAGGAGAGGGCGCACGAGATTCCGGGCGCGACAATCGAGTTCTTCGCGCCGCCGGCCGTCCCCGGCTACGGCGCCGCCGGTGGCTTTTCGCTGCGTCTGGTCGACAAGACCAACACCGGTGACTACGCGCGCCTCGGTGAGGTGAACGACGAGTTCATGGCGGCGCTGCGCAAGCGGCCGGAGCTGCGCGGGCTGTTCACCTTCTTCACGGCCGAATACCCCCAGTACGAACTGGAGATCGACAACCAGGTCGCGATGCAGAAGGGTGTCTCGATCGCCAAGGCCATGGACAACCTCGGAATCCTGATCGGCAGCACGTATGAGCAGGGCTTCATCCGCTTCGGCCAGTTCTTCAAGGTCTACGTGCAGGCGGAACCGGAGTTCCGTCGCGTGCCAAGCGACCTCGACCAGCTGTACGTGGAAAACGACAAGGGCGAGATGGTGCCGTACTCCGCGTTCATGCACGTGCACAAGCAGCAAGGGTTGAACGAGATCACGCGTTACAACGCGTACCCGTCGTCGGCCATTCAGGGGGCGCCGGCGATCGGCTACAGCAGCGGGGACGCGATCACGGCCATTCAGGAAGTAGCGGCGGAGGTGCTGCCGCGCGGCTACGACATCGACTGGGCCGGCCTCTCGCTCGACGAGGTGCGTCGTGGGAACGAGGCGATCTACATCTTCATCGTCGTCCTCGTGTTCGTGTACCTCGTGCTGGTCGGCCAGTACGAGAGCTTCCTGCTCCCGCTGGCGGTGATCATCTCGCTGCCGGTGGGCGTGTTCGGGTCGTTCCTGCTGCTGCGCCTGATGGGGCTGGAGAACGACATCTATGCGCAGGTGGGTCTGATCATGCTGGTGGGTCTGCTCGGCAAGAACGCGATCCTGATCGTGGAGTTCGCGGTGCAGCGTCGCCAACAGGGCGATAGTGTGCTGGACGCGGCCATCGAGGGCGCGCGCGTGCGCTTCCGTCCGATCCTGATGACGTCGTTCGCGTTCATCGCGGGATTGATCCCGCTGCTGCTGGCGACCGGCGCCGGCGCGATCGGCAACCGTACCATCGGGGCCTCGTCGGCCGGCGGCATGTTCATCGGCACCGTGTTCGGCGTGCTGATCGTGCCGGCGCTCTACTACCTCGTTGGCACGATGTCGGCCGGGCACCCACTCATTCGCGACGAGCACGACTCGCCGCTCACCGAAGTCATCGAATACGGAGATCACTGATCATGGCGATGACACAGGGGAAACGGATCGTCGCGTTGGGGCTGCTGGTCGGAATCGGCGCGTGTGCGCCCGCCATCCGTCCGACCACGACAGCGGCCGAGGTCGCACGTCGCCTGCCAGGCGACTACCACGACACGTTGGCGGTGGCGACGAGCCTCGGTGATTCGCTCGACCGACGCTGGCGTGCGTTCTTCACGGAACCCGAGCTGACGCAACTCATCGAGTCGGCGTTGACCGGCAATCAGGAACTCGCGGTGTTGCTGCAGGAGATCGAGATCGCCCGCAACGAGGCACGCGCGGTCAGCGGCGAGTATCTGCCGTCGGTGGGCGTGACGGCGGGGGCCGGTGTCGAGAAAGCGGCGCGCTACACGCGCGATGGCGCGGTGGAGCACGCGCTCGAGATCAAACCGGAGCGCGAGTTCCCGGAGCCGCTGTCAGACTTCGGGGTTGGCGCGACGATGTCGTGGGAAGTGGATATCTGGGGGCGACTGCGCACGCAGACGAAGGCCGCGGTGTTGCGCTATCTGGCGACGGCGGAAGGGCGCCAGTTCATGGTGACGCATCTCGTGGCGGAAGTGGCGCGCACGTACTACGAGCTGGTCGCGCTCGACCGTAGCCTCGCGCTCGTCGAAGAGACGATCGGCATTCAGGAACGCGCGCTCGAGGTCGTGCGCCTGCAGCGAACCGCGGGTCGCGCGACCGAGCTGGCCGTGCGTCGCTTCGAAGCGGAAGTCCAGAAGAACCGCACGGAGTTGACGATGACGCGGCAGGACATCGTGACGACCGAGAATCGCCTGCATCATTTGCTCGGACGGTATCCTGCGCCAATCGCGCGTACCGCGCAGCGGTTCGACGAGGCCGCGTTGCCGATGGTTCGCGCCATGGCACCGGCCCAGCTCGTACAGAATCGCCCCGACGTGCGGCGTGCCGAACTGGAGCTGGCGGCCGCCGATCTCGACATCCGTGCGGCGCGCGCGCGCTTCTATCCCGGGCTTGGCGTGGCTGGCATCTTCGGCGTGCGCTCCTTCGAGCTTGGTACGCTCGCGTCCACGCCCGCGTCGCTGCTGTACGGATTGACCGCCGACGTGGCCATGCCGCTGTTCAATCGCCGTGCGCTTTCGGCGGGGTTCGCGAGTGCCACCGCGCGACAGCAGCAGGCGCTCGTCGCGTATGAGCGCACCCTGCTCACCGCGTACCTCGAGGTGCAGACGCAGCTGGCGCGCATCCGCAATCTTGACAGCAGCTACGTGGCGAAGAGCCGCCAGGTGGAGGCCATGACACAATCGATCGCCCTCGCGGACCAGCTGTTTCGGTCCGCACGCGGCGACTATCTCGAGGTGCTGCTCACACAGCGCGAGGCGATGGAATCGCGCATGGAGCTGGTGACGCTTCGGCAGCAGCAGCTCGACGCGCGGGTCTCGGCGTTTCAGGCGCTGGGCGGTGGGATCGGTTCACCGTAGGGGCTGACGCCGCGGTTCCGGGCCACCGGAACCACGGACCCCTCGGTCGGTATTCTCGCGAGAGGGCGGGCAGGATTCACGCGCAATCGTGAGGCGTCGCATGCGAAGCAGGAGCGGTGCGTCGGGGCGGGGGTGGGGACGTCGCGTGTGGCCACTCGCCGTGGCGTGCCTGCTTGGTACGGGTTCGCTGCCCGCGCAGGTGACGGTGCAGGACAGCACCGGGGCGCCCGTGCCGTTCGCGGTGCTCGAATCGGCGACGGGGCGACGCGTCGTTGCCGACGCGCAGGGCGTGGCGCGGGCGGCGCGGGCCGCCGATGGACCATGGCTCGCGCGGCGGATCGGTTACCGTCCCGCTCGCGGTGAGCCCGGCGCCGAGCGGATCGTGCTGGCGCGTCTGCCGGCGGCGCTGCCCGCGGTGCGGGTGGCGTCGTTCACCGAGCTGCACGAGCGCCGTGCGCTGCACGCGGAGACGCGGCCGAGTATGTCGTTTCGCTTCGTGACGGAGCTTGTGGCGGAGGATGGTCAGGTGCTCGAGGGCGACGACGATGTGATCCCGATCCCGGTGGCTCCGGCCAATCGCGCGTACGTACCAGGGCGTGCGATCGAACGTGAGGAGGGGGAATGGACCGTCCGTCGTCCGCGCCTGCTCGATCTGGCGTCCCCGGCGTTTCTCGAGGCGCACTGTCTCGTGATCGATGACTCGGCTGACGACAGCACGACCGTCCTGCGCTTCCTGCATCGGGTGGGGCTGAGCGGACCGCAGATCAACGGGGCGTACGTGATCGATCGTCGCTCGGGGCGGTTGCGCAGCGACACGCTCGACTACGTGCAGCCACCGCGCGGTGCGCCGGGGCGCGCGCGCTTCGTGTCGACGTACGTGTCGGCTGACGAG
>JALOPN010000098.1 GCA_025453875.1 Gemmatimonadaceae bacterium
GCGGTCATGAGCACTCCCGCCTACGAAAAGCTTGGCCAGTTCTACCTGGGCAAGCGCTACGACCTCGAGACGCGCACGCGGCACGACGATCTCGTGCTCGTCGACGCGAAGGACTACACCACGCACGCCGTCATCATCGGCATGACGGGCAGCGGCAAGACCGGCCTCGGCATCGGCATGCTCGAGGAAGCGGCCATCGATCACATCCCCGTGATCGCAATTGATCCGAAGGGCGATCTCGGCAACATCGCCCTCACGTTTCCGAACCTTGCGGCGAGCGACTTCCGTCCCTGGATCGATCCGCAGCAGGCCACCGCGGCCGGGCTCGATCCCGAGGGCTTTGCCGATGCCCAGGCGTCGCTCTGGCGCAAAGGACTCGACAGCTGGGGGCAGGATGGCGCGCGCATTCAGCGACTGCGCGACGCGGCCGATGTGGCGATCTACACGCCGGGCTCGAGTGCCGGTCGCCCGCTGTCGTTGCTGCGCGGTTTTTCGGCGCCGCCGCCCGTCGTGCGGCAGGACGCCGAGGCGTTCGCGGAGCGTGTGAACGCCACGGCGACCGGGCTGCTCGCCCTGCTCGGCCTGGAGGCCGATCCGATCACGAGTCGCGAGCACATCCTGCTCGCAAACCTGTTCTCGCACGCGTGGCAGCAGGGACAGGATCTCGATCTGCCGGCGCTCATCGGCGCGGTGCAGCAGCCGCCCTTCGCGCAGATCGGCGTCATGCCGGTGGATACGGTCTTCCCCGCGAAGGATCGCATGGGGTTCGCGATGCGGCTCAACAATCTGCTGGCCGCACCCGGCTTTCAGGCGTGGATGCAGGGCGATCCGCTCGACACCGCGTCGCTGCTGTACACCCCGACGGGCAAGCCGCGCGTGTCCGTGGTGAGCATCGCGCATCTCGGCGATGCCGAGCGGATGTTCTTCGTGACGATGCTGCTCGCCGACGTCATCGCGTGGATGCGACAGCAGCCGGGCACGGGGTCACTGCGCGCGATTCTCTACATCGACGAACTGTTCGGCTACATGCCGCCGGTCGCGAATCCGCCGTCGAAGCTGTTGCTGCTCACGTTGCTCAAGCAGGCGCGTGCGTTCGGCCTGGGCGTGATCATGGCGACACAGAATCCGGTGGACCTCGACTACAAGGGGCTGTCGAACACCGGCCTGTGGTTCATCGGGCGACTGCAGACGGAACGCGACAAGGCGCGTGTCATGGACGGTCTGGCGGGCGCGAGCGGTGGCGCGCCGTTCGATCAGGCCGCGATGGAGCGCACGATTTCCGGACTCGGCAAGCGCGTGTTCCTCATGCACAGCGTGCACGAGAACGAACCCACCACGTTCGAAACGCGCTGGGCCATGTCCTATCTCGCGGGCCCCATGACGCGCGAACAGATCCGTCGCCTTGGCGAGTCGACGCCGAGCCTTGCGCCACCAGCCGCGACGCCCGTGGTGGCGCCACTCATGGCGGCCACACCGGCGCCAAGCAGCGCGACGACACCGTCAGCGTCCACACCGGTCGACGCACGTCCGCCCATTCTGCCGCCGGAGATCGTGCAGGTGTGGTTTCCGTCCACGGCTGGCGCCGACGCGGTGTGGCGACCGGCGGTGCTTGGCGTGGCCGACATCGCCTACGAGAACGCGAAACTCGGCGTCGCCGAGCAGGAGCGCACTGCGTGGTTGTGCGCGCTCGACGAGGGGGTCCTCGCGTTGGACTGGACCAGCGCGCAGGCGATCGACGTCGATGTCAATCGCCTCGAACGCAGCGCACAGGCGGGCAGCGAGTTCGCAGCGGTCCCCGCCGTCGCGGCCACGGCGAAGAGCTACGCGACATGGACACGCGCGCTGCAGAAGTTCATCACGACCAACGGTGGCGTGACGCTGTACCAGAGCAAGGCGCTCAAGCTCGTCTCGCACGTGGGCGAGAGCGAAGGGGCGTTCCGCGCGCGTCTGCAGCTCGCGGCGCGCGAGGCCGCCGATGCGAAGATCGAGGCGGTGCGCCGCAAGTACGCAGTGCGCGTCAACGCCGCGACGGAGAAGGTGCGCAAGGCCGAAGCGGCGATCGGTGTGCAGGAGCAGAAGGCGTCGCAGGCGAAGCTCGACTCGGCGCTCACCATCGGCAGCGCGGTGCTGGGCGCACTCTTCGGGCGCAAGAAGGTCAGTGCGAGCACGCTCGGCAAGGCGGGCACGGCCGCGCGCAGCATGGGTCGTGCATCCGCGCGTGGCGACGATGTCGAGCGGGCGCGGCAGTCGTTCGAGGCGGCCCAGCAGGAGCTGGCCGATCTCGAGGCGCGCATCACCGAGGAGTTGGCGTTGGAGTCGGCCGCGTTCGACGCCCTCGCCGAGCAGCTCGATGAGGTCGTGGTGCGCCCGAAGAGCACCGGGGTGCAGGTCCAGGTGGTGGCGCTGGCCTGGGTGCCCGACGACAACGCTCCGCCGCCGCGTGCGTAAGTTTGCTGTGGGCTGTGTCCGCCCCGAGTCTCGCGGCGCCCGTCGGGTCTCTCCCGAGCGGGCGCCGTGTTCCTTCCCCCCTCGCGAGATCCCCGAGATGATCGGCCGTCCCCTCGTCACCTCCCTCGCTCTGGTCGCCGGCACGGCGGTCTCGCTGGCCGCGCAAGCCGCGCGTCCCGCGACTGCCGCGCCGGCCATCGATCCGGCCACCTTCGTGGGCCTGAGCTATCGTCACGCCGGCCACTCGGTTGGCGGCCGTGTTACTGCGGTGGCTGGCGTGCCATCGCAGCCGCGCACGTTCTACATGGGCGTCGCCAGCGGCGGTGTCTTCCGCACGACCGACGGCGGCGAGAGCTGGCAGCCGATCACCGATGGCAAGGTCCCCGTCGCGTCCATCGGCGCCATCACCGTCGCCGACAGCGATCCGAACATCATCTGGCTTGGCACGGGCTCCGACGGCGCGCGCAGCAACGTCTCTACCGGACGCGGTGTGTATCGCACCACCGACGCCGGTGCGACCTGGCAGTTCGTGGGGTTGTACAACGCGGGACAGATCGGCGCGCTGCGTGTGCACCCGACCGATCCCAACACCGCGTGGGTGTCGGCCACTGGCGATCTGTTCAAGCGCAACACCGAGCGTGGCATCTTCAAAACCACCGACGCGGGCAAGACGTGGCGTCGCACGCTGTATCTCAATGACAGCACCGGCGCGTCGGATGTGGAGCTCAAGCCGGGTGATCCGAACACCGTGTACGCGTGGATGGCGCGCCTCGAGCGCAAGCCGTGGACCATCATTTCCGGTTCGCGCGAGGGGGGCTTCTACAAGAGCACCGATGGTGGCGTGACTTTCCGCAAGACGGGCGCCGGCCTGCCGTCGCAGCTCATCGGCAAGGGCAACATTGCCGTCACCGCGGCCAACCCCGAGCGGCTGTATCTGCTCGTGGAGGCGGAGCCGGGTGGTGGGCTCTACCGCTCCGACGACGCCGGCGCGACGTGGCAGCAGGTGAACAACACGCCCGGACTCATCACGCGCCCGTTCTACTACACCACGCTCGGCGCCGATCCGACCAACGCCGATGTCGTGTACGGCGGTGCGGAGACGTTCTACAAGTCGACCGATGGCGGCAAGACGGTACGCCCGTTCCCCACGCCGCACGGTGACAATCACGACATCTGGATCAATCCGACGAACGGGCAGACGATGGTGCAGGCCAACGATGGCGGCGCGAATGTGTCGTTCGACGGGGGCCGCACGTGGAGCACGCAGCGCAATCAACCCACCGCCGAGTTCTACGGCGTCTGGGCCGACAATCGCTTCCCGTACAATCTCTACTCGGCGCAGCAGGACAACAGCACGTACTACTGGTCGAGCGTGGCCAATCCGTTCGATCCGCAGGCGATCACGACGGGGCCGGGGTGTGAGACGGGACCGATCATCCCGCATCCGAGCGAGCCGAACATCATCTACGGCTCCTGCAAGGGTCAGTTCGCGGTCATGAACACGGAGCTGCGTCAGTCGCGCAACTACTGGATCGGTGGCCAGTCGTTGTACGGCAATGCGGGGCAGGATCTGATCTTCCGTTTGCAGCGTACGGTGCCGATGGCCCTCTCGCCGCACGATCCGTCGGTGCTCTACTACGGATCGCAGTACGTGCACCGCACGCGCGACAAGGGCGTGACGTGGGAGAAGATCTCGCCGGACCTCACGTGGTATCCGCAGGATCACCGGCAGGGCGCGAGCGGTGAACCCATCACGCGTGACGTGACGGGCGAAGAGTTCTACAGCACGCTGTACGCGATCACCGAGTCGCCGCACGAAGCCGGCGTGATCTGGACGGGCGCGAACGACGGGCCGGTGCACGTCACGCGCGACGGCGGCAAGACGTGGACGAACGTCACGCCGAAGGGGCTCGAGCTCGGCGGCCGTGTACCGTGGGTCGAGGTATCGCCGCACCGCAAGGGTTCCGCCTACTTCGCGACGTACCGCTACCTGCTCGGCGATTATCAGCCGTACATCTATCGCACCGAGGACTACGGGCAGACGTGGACGCGGCTCACCAACGGTCGCAATGGCATCCCAGCCGATGCGCCCGTGCGTGTCGTGCGCGAGGATCCGGGTCGCGAAGGATTGCTCTACGCCGGCACCGAGTTCGGTATGTACGTGTCGTTCGACAACGGCGCGAACTGGCAGCCGTTCCACCTCAACATGCCGCAGCTGCCGATCAATCAGATTCTCGTGCACAAGGGTGATCTGATCGTCGCCACGCAGGGGCGCGGCAACTGGATTCTGCACAACCTGTCGGCGCTGCATCAGGTCTCGAAGAGCACGGCGACGGAGGCCCTCACGGTGTTCACGCCGCGCGCGGGCGTGCGCACCAGTGGAGCGGCCGGTGTCTGGTTCGGTCCCCAAGTCGACTACTTCCTCGCTGCGGCGCCGGGCGATACGGTGCGCGTCGAGATCCGCGATGCGAAGGGCGAGATCGTGAACAGCTACAAGAGCGGCGTCACGCCCCCCGCCCCGGCGCGTGGTCGGCGCCCGGTGGACGAGGACGATCCGGAGGCCGCCATGATGGCCGGCCGCGACGCACCAGCGGCCGCAAACCAGCCGGTGCTCAACCTCGTCACCGCCAACGCCGGCATGAACCGCTTCACGTGGGGCGTGCAGCATCGCAATGGGTTTGGCGCGCCGCCGGGCCAGTACAGCGTGACGCTGTCGGTCGGAACGAGCACGAAGACCGTGCCGCTCACCGTCGAGATCGACCCACGCCTCGCCGCCGAGGGCTATACGGCCGCCGATCTGCAGCAGCAGTTCGCGCACAATGTGCGCCTGCGCGACATGGTCACCGAAGTGAACGCGCTGATCGCACGCGCTCGTCAGGCCGAGACGCGACTGGCCGCGGCGGGCCCGGCGGCGGCGGATTCGCTCGCCAAGGTGAAGAGCGTGCTGCACGGCACGCTGCTCACACAGCCGGTGCGCTACGGCAAGCCGGGGCTGCAGGCGCACATTCAGTACCTGGCCGGCATGACGACGCGCGTGGACCAGAAGGTCGGGCGTGATGCACTCGAGCGGGCCGACGTGCTGCGCAAGGAGCTCGACGAGGCGACGGCCGCCATCGATCGCGCGATCGGGCCGGTGCGACGGATGGAGTGACGTACCTCCGCTGAGCGGTTCGACGGCCGCCGAACGCATCGCGTTCGGCGGCCGTCGTGCATGGGCCGGTGTCCCGTCGCGCACGGCGCGGGACGGTTGGCTAGCTTACCGCCTGCGTGGGGACGCGCCCGCGAGGTGCGCGCGCTGTCCTCGAGTCACGCGCCTTCGCTCTCGTCTGCTCCAGGAGTCCGTTCGTGTCGGCCCCCCGCTTTCCGGTGTGTTCGTCGTTTCGTCGCGTGGCGCTGATCCTGCGCGTCAGCGCGCTGCTGCCCGCCGCCGTGTTGATGGCGTGTGGGGGACAGGGCGACGGCGTGCAAGCGCAAGACTCGGTCAACGGCGGAGCGGCATCGAGTGCCGAAGGCGCGTCGGCCGTCGCGGACAGCGCAGAAATGGCTCGCCGTGACAGCGCCGCGCGCGCCGACAGCATCGCCGCCGCCGGACCGGACACCACGCGCGCCGGCCGCCTCGCGCGCCGCGTGCCCCGCCCCGACTCCGTGCGCGCGCTCTACGTGAACGCGTGGGCCGCCGGCTCGCGCTCGCGCATGGCCGATCTCATCCGCATTGCCGACGCGACCGAGATCAACGCGTTCATCATCGACATCAAGGAATCGGACACCTATCTCACGTACGACGGGACGCGCATCCCCCTCGCCCTCGAGATCGGTGCCGATCAGCGTCCCGCCACCAAGTGGCTGCCAGCCCTGATCGACACGTTGAACGCGCACGGCATCTTCTCGATCGCGCGCATCGTGGTGTTCAAGGACCGCATGCTCGCCGACAAGAAGCCGGAGTTGGCCATTCGCCACGCCAACGGCAGCGTCTGGAAGGACAACAAGGGCGGCCCGTGGGTGAACCCCTACGACAAGCGTGTCTGGGACTACAACATCGCGATCGCGAAGGAAGCCCTCGACATGGGCTTCGGCGAACTGCAGTGGGACTACGTACGCTTCCCCGACGTGACCAGCAGCGCGCGCGCGGTGATGCGGTACCCCGGCAGCGACAGCGTCTCGCGCGCCGACAACATCAGGGCGTTCATCGCCTACTCCAAGGCGCAGTTGGCCGAGTACAAGGTGCCGGTGACGGCTGACGTGTTCGGCCTGTCCACGCATCTCGAAGGCGACATCGA
>JALOPN010000099.1 GCA_025453875.1 Gemmatimonadaceae bacterium
CGCACCGCCACGGCGGGTCGCACCACCCAGCTCACCGTCGCCGATCTCGAAGCGATGCAGTAAGTCGGTCCGATCGAGGACCCGAGCGCCCGACCTCCCACAGCGGGGGGTCGGGCGCTTCGTTTCCCCGCGTCACCTAAGCCGAGCGACGCCGTTCCAGAGGAGCGCGGCCCAACCCCAGAGCACGCTGACGTAAGCGAGCCACCGAATCACCCGTGGTCGGCCCTGCTCGACCAGCCCGCGATCGAGCACACCCGCGACGAGGAACCCGATCGACCACCCCATCCCCACGGTGATCATGGCCGGCCACACCCAGTCGCCCGTCAGGTCGTTGACCCGCCGGTACGGCGCCGGCAGGGTCGGTGAGACGAGGACGTGCAGCGCGGCGCCGAGCGCGCCCATGCTGATGAAGCCCAGCACGAGGGCGACCGCGGCACGGACGAGGGAACGGCGGTCGGGACGAGGCAGCGACATGGGACGAGGAGGAGGGACGGCCGCCCCGGCGGCGACCGTCGCAATGTAGGGGAGGACTTGCGCGGTTGATGATATTGCAATCTCATGCGCCTCGTCATCTCGGTCCGCCCGGCCCTCGCCGCCGCCCGCCTCGCCGCCGCCCTCCTCGCCGCCTCGGCGTCCGTTCGCGCGCAGTCCACCGCCGAACTGCTGCCGCCCGCCGACTCCGTGCGGCCGCGACTCGCCGCCCGCGCCGCCACCGGACGCATCGTCCTCGACGGCCGCCTCGACGAGGCCGATTGGCAGGCCGTCTCCGTCACGGACGTCTTCGCCGCCGTCAATCCGGACTACGCACCGCGTGCCAATGCGCGCACCCGCGTCCGCGTTCTCTTCGACCGCACGAATCTCTACATCGCCGCCGAGCTGCTCGACTCGCTCGGACGCGATGGCGTGCGCATTCGCGACCTGCGCCGCGAGTTCACCCCCGCCGACAACGATCACTTCGCCGTCATCCTCGGACCGCTCGGCGATCGACGCAGCGCCTATCAGTTCGCCGTGACACCGTATGGCTCGCTGCGCGATGAACAGGCCTTTGATGGTGGCGACGCGACCAACGAGAACTGGGACGCCCTCTGGAGCGCGCGCACGCAGCGCACCGACAGTGGTTGGGTCGCCGAGCTCGCCATCCCGTGGGCCACGCTGCGCTACGATGAGCGCGTATCCGCGCCAGTTCTCGGCGTATCGACTCACGTTCGCCGGCGTGCTCACGGATCTCGCTCCACCCCCAGCGCGTGCCAACGTCCGACTGCGCCCGTTCGCCCTCGCCGATGCGTCACGCGGTCCACGGCACGATGCGCTGACGCGCCCGACCGGCACCGTCGGCGGCGAAGTGATCTGGGCCCCCAACGCCAACAGTCTCGTCGAGCTCACGGCCAACACCGACTTCGCGCAGGCGGATGTCGATCGGCAGGTGGTGAACCTCGAACGCTTCAGCGTGTTCTTCCCGGAACGACGCCAGTTCTTCCTCGAGAACACGGACGTGCTCAGTCCGCGCGGTCTCACCGGACGCTACGTGGTGCAACCGTTCTTCTCGCGCCGCATCGGGCTCGCGGAGGATGGCACGCCACGTCGACTCGACGGCGGCGCGCGCTACACGTGGCGTTCCGGACGCAGCAGCGTTGGCGCGCTGGCCGTGCACGAAGGCGATGACGGCGCCGGCATCAGCAGTTCGCTCGCACTCGTGCGGGGCAGTCGGTACGTCGGCACGGCGTCGCGCGTCGGTGCCTTCGTGGCCGTGCGCGAAGATGCCGGGGTCGGAGCGGCCGCGACGAACCTCGTCACGGCAATCGATGGGCTCACGCGCATCGGCGAGCAGGTCCAGTTGAACGGCATGCTCTCGACGTCCACTGAAGGCGACCGCACGAGCGTGGCGGCCACGTACTTCGTGGGGCGTGACACCCCTGGGCTGTACACGGGTGTGCTCGGCGCGTGGGTCTCCGAGGACTATGCGCCTCGCACCGGCTTCGTCTCGCGATCGAACGTGTGGCTCACGAGTCCCGCGGTCGTCGGCACGCTGCAACCGTCGTGGCGACCCGATCATGTCGTGTGGTTTCGACCGGCCGTCGTGGGCTACGTGTACCAGACGCCGGGCAGTGGCACGCTGCAGGAGGGCTTCGTGCAGACCTATGTCGACGTGCTGCATCGCAACGGCACGCTCTGGTATCCGTACATCGAGCGGCACTTCCAGCGTCCGACCGCACCAGTGACCTTTCTGCCCGGCGTGGAGATCGCGCCGGGCCAACTCGACTACTGGCGCAGTGGCGTGCTGTTGTCCACCGACCCGAGTGCGAAGCTCTCGCTGCGCACGAACGTGTCGACAGGTTCGTTCTTCGATGGGGCGCTCACGCGCGCCACCAGCGTGGCGCGCTGGACGCCCGATCCGCGACTCGCGCTCAGCCTCGATGTCGACGTCAGTCGCCTGCGCAACATCGGCGTGCGCGATACATCGCTCACCACCACACTGATCGCCCCCGAAGTACGCCTCGCGCTCAATCCGCGCCTGCTCTTCACCGGCTTCTACCAATACAACTCGAGCGCGCAGCTCGGCACGTTCAACGCGCGCTTCAGCTGGGAGTTCACGCCGCTCTCGTTCCTGTATGTCGTATGGAACGATCGGCGCGCCGTCAACAACGGCGTGTTGCCAACCACGGAATCGCTGGTCGTGAAGCTCGTATGGCTTCGGCAGCTGTAGACGTCATCTCCCTCCACTCCCCATGTCTCTCGCCACTGCAACCTCGATGCGCAGCACCCGCCCGCTCCTCGAAGCGGACGCGCTCGTCAAGGACTTCGGCGGTCACCGCGCCGTCGACGGACTCTCGCTCGCCGTGCACCCCGGCGAGATCTACTGTCTGCTCGGCCCCAACGGCGCCGGCAAGTCCACGACCATCAACTGCTTCCTCGGCTTCGTCACGCCAACCTCCGGCAGCGTCCGCATCGCCGATCGCGACGTGACCGCGCACCCCGTCGAGACCAAGCGCGCGCTGGCGTACATCCCCGAGCAGGTCAACCTCTACCGCAACCTCTCCGGGCTCGAGAACCTCGCGTATCTCGCCGCGCTGGGTGGCGCACAGCGCGCCGAGCGTGAGCGCCTGCGCTCACTGCTCGTCGACGCCGGACTACCGGCCGACGCGATCGACCGACGCGTCAGCACGTACTCGAAGGGCATGCGGCAAAAGGTTGCCGTTGCGCTCGCCATGGCGAAGCAGGCGGATGTGCTGCTGCTCGACGAACCCACCAGCGGACTCGATCCCAAGGCCTCGAACGAGTTCAGCGACCTGCTCGGTCGACTGCGTGAGCGCGGCGTCGCGATTCTCATGGCCACGCACGATCTCTTTCGCGCCCGCGAGACGGGACAGCGCGTGGGCATCATGAAGCGCGGTCGGCTCGTCACCGAACTCGCCACGACCGACATCGGACACGCCGAGCTCGAGCAGCTGTATCTCCAGCATATGCACGACTGAGGCGACCCCCATGATCTCCACGATTGCGCGCAAGGAAGCCGTCGAACTCTGGCGCGACGGCCGATTCCGCTGGGGTGCAGCCCTCGTTGCGACACTGCTCGCAGTGGCGCTCCTCTCGGGGTGGCAGCACTACCGCGACATCGAGGCGTCGCACACCGCTGCGACCGAGGCCACGTGGCAGCGGTGGTTGTCGCAAGGAGAAAAGAATCCGCATTCGGCCGCGCACTATGGCGTGTACGCGTTCAAGCCGATCACGCCGCTTTCGCTCGTCGATCAAGGCGTGAACAGCTACACCGGCGTCTTCACCTGGCTCGAAGCGCACAACCAGAATCCGTTCGAGTATCGGCCGGCGCAGGATGCGCCAGCGCTGGCGCGCTTCGGCCAGCTCACCGCGTCGACGGTGCTGCAGCTGCTGGTGCCACTGCTCATGGTGCTGCTGGGGTTCTCCGCGATCGCCGCCGAACGTGAAGCCGGTACGATGCGGCTGCTGCTGAGTGCTGGTGTCACGCGCGGCACGCTCGCCGCCGGCAAGGCGGCCGGCCTCGCGCTCGGCCTCGGGGTGCTGCTCGTGCCCGCCGCACTTGCCGGCGCGCTCGCGCTGGTCACCACGGGCACTGCGGCCGAAACCGTGTCGGCCGTCTCCTCGGTGCGCGTGCTCCTGCTCGGCGGGAGCTACATGCTCTACTTCGCGGCTATCCTCGGTCTCACGCTCGCGGTCTCCGCGTGGGCGCGGACGCCGCGTGCCGCGCTGGTCACCCTGCTCGGGGTGTGGATTGTCAACGCGCTCGTCGCGCCGCGCGTCGCCACCGATGTGGCACGCACGCGGGCACCACTGCCTGCCGCCGAGGCCTTCCGACAGGCCATCGCGGATGACCTGCGCAATGGCATCGACGGGCATTCGCCGCAGGATCAGCGCCAGCAGGCGCTGCGTGACAGTGTGCTGGCCGCGTACGGTGTGGATTCGATCGAGCAGCTGCCGGTGAACTACGCCGGTATCTCGCTGCAGGCCGGAGAGGAGTACGCCAATCGCGTGTACGACCGGCACTACGGCGCGCTCGCGAGCACGCTGCTGGCACAGGAGGCGCTGCATCGACGGCTCGGTCTCGTCGCGCCGCTCCTCGCCGTGCGCAGCGCGAGCATGGGACTCGCAGGGACCGATGTGTACCATCACGAGCACTTCGTACGAGCGGCCGAAGAGCATCGGCGTCTCATCCAGCGCATCCTCAACGCCGACATCGCGCAGAACAGCCGCTTCGGCGAGACGTACACCGCTGGTCCGGCGCTCTGGGCACAGGTGCCCGAGTTCACCTACACGCCGCCCTCGCTCGCGACGGTGCTTTCCAATCAATCCTCGAGTGCGCTACTGCTGGTGACCTGGGTGCTGCTCGCCGGCATCGCCTACGGTGTCGGCATGCGTCGACTCACGCCGGAGTGATCGCCTCATGCTGATGCGCATTGTCGCGCACGAATGGCGCGTCCTGCGCGCCGAACGCACGCTGTGGGTGCTGCTCGCGTTGACGGTGGCGCTCGTGCTGTACGCGTGGCGCAACGGCGCGTCGTGGGTCGAAACACAGCGCACCACGCTGGCGCAGGTGCAGATCGACGACAGCACGCGTGTGGCTACGCTGGCGACACGCCTCGACGCGATCGAGTCCGGACGTGAGGAACCGCCGGCGGCGTTCCAGAATCCGGCGCTGCCGGCGCCTGTCGGGCGATCCTTGGGGACGCGCGCGGCGGTGCTGGCGCCGGCACCACTTGCAGCCACGTCGGTCGGCCAGGGAGATCTCTTCCCCTCGTACGCCATCGTCTCGACGGCCGCGGGCGATCCGTTCCTGCGCACACCGAGCATCGAGAATCCGCTGCATCTGCTGGGCGGGCGCTTCGATCTCGCATTCGTGATCGTGTATCTGCTGCCGCTGCTGGTACTGGCCACGGGGTACGGTTTGCTCTCGCAGGAACGTGAAAGCGGCACGTTGCCACTCGTGCTCACCCAGCCGATCGGGACGGGGACGCTCATCGCCGGCAAACTGCTGGCGCGCTTTGCACTACTGGTCGGTGCCATCGTGTTGACCACCGCGCTGCTGTTGTTGAGCGCAGGTCTCGCCGCGCCGGACCACTGGGCGGACTTCGCGCTCTGGGTGCTGGTGGTGGCCTCCTATGCCGGCTTCTGGCTGCTGCTCGCTGCGCTCGTCAACGGCCGTGGGCGCAGTTCGGCGGAGAACGCGATGACGCTCGCCACGGCGTGGCTCGTGCTCACGATTCTCGTGCCGTCCGTTCTCAATGTCGCGGCCACGTCGCTGTATCCCGTGCCGTCGCGCGCGGAGATGATCGGCGTCGAACGTGAGGCTGCGGAAGAGGCGCAGGAACGCGGCGCCGCGTTGCTTGCGGCGTTCTATCAGGACCACCCCGAACTCGCGCCGGACTCGGTGGCCGGTCCGGTCAATTTCGCCGCGCAGAGCTGGGCGGTGCAGGAAGAGGTCGAGCGTGTGACCGCGCCGGTGCGTGCGGCGTACGATGCGGCGGCCGATCAGCAGCGGGCGCTCATTCGCCGGTTTCGCTTTCTGTCACCCGCGCTCCTTGCGCAGGAAGCGTTGCAGGAGATCGCCGGTACCGGCGAAGTGCGCTATCGCGCGTTCCGCGCCGCCGTGGGTGACCTGCGAGTCGCGTTCCGCGCATTCATCGGGGCGAAGATCGTGCGGGCGGAGCCGTTCCGCCGTTCCGATGTGGACGCGTTGCCGTCGTTCGACACGTCGCGCGTGACGGATGTGGCGCGCAACGGACGCGTTCTCGTCAACCTGCTCGGGTTGCTGTTGCCGACGCTGCTGTTCGCACTCGTCGCGTCGCGACAGGACCAGGCGATTCGCGCGCGGGCGCGGGCGTGAGCGCTGCATCCCGGCGTCGCGATTCATGACGACACCACACGTGGCGCGCGCGCACCTGCGTGCCGAAACGCGATCGCGGATCGCACTCGCGTTGGCGGCGACATTGCTCGCCTGCGCCGAGGCGCGCACCTCGGCCACAGGCGTCCCCGAGTGGTCGAGCGAACTCGTGTGGCGCGTCGACGGGACCGAAGGCGCAGGCACACCGTTTGCCGACGTGCGGGACTTTGTCGTCGACAGCAGCGGCGGGCTCTGGGTGCTCGACTTTGCGGAGCAGCGAATCCGCCGTTTCGATGCGGACGGTGGGCCGCTGCCTGATGCCGGACGGCGAGGATCGGGGCCTGGCGAGTTGGCCAATGCGAATGGCCTGCTGGTCGCTGCGGATCGCACCGTGTGGACGAGTGATCCGAACAACGGACGGCTCGCGGTGTTCGCCGAGGACGGCGCGTTTCTGCGTCAGCATGTCGTGCCGATCGGGAGCTTCTGGTTGCGCTGGGATGCCTGGATCGATCGCTCGACCGGCTTGGTGGTCGACCCCTTCGCAGATCGCGCGACAGGTGCCGTGGCGAGTGAGCGCCGCTGGCGACGGATCGCGCCGGACGGATCGATCCGCGATACGCTCGCGATCCCGTCGTGTGATCCGCCGGAGGGGCCGACGTATCTCGTCTACTACGGGGAGTCCGTCGATGGCGTGCGGTGGCGCGACTACTACCCGTTCACCCAGGGCGGCGGCCTCGCGCCGGACGGTCGCGGTGGCGTGTGGTGTGCCACGCCCACCTCCACGCGCGCGGTGCGACTGCGCATCGGCACCGGGGACACGATCGCGACCACCGTGGAGATGCCCTTGCCGACGGTGACGGCCGACGAACGGGCCGCCGCCGTGCGTGACGTGGAGACCATTCTGAGGAGGTATCCGACCCACGACTTCGATCCGGCGAAGATCCCGGCGCAGAAGCCGGCGATGGTCGCGCTGTCGGTGGACGACGACGGTCGGCTCTGGGTCGAGCACGCCACCGTGCTCGGCGAGGCCCGGATGGCGTTCAGCGTGCACGATTCCACGGGCGCGCAGATCGCACGGGTGTCGCTCCCGTTCCGGTCCAATCCAACCGGTCTCGCCGTGCGAGCCCGCGGGCGCGACCTCTGGGTGGCGCTGCGCGACGACGATGATGTGGTGTCGGTTGCGAGGTTTCGTCTCGATATGCACGATGCTGCGCGATCAGCCGCGCCGCGCTGAGGGGATGCGGCTCCCGGTCACGGTGCTCAGTGGCTTTCTCGGCGCTGGCAAGACGACCGTGCTGCGGCGTCTGCTGCGCGAGCAGTCGGCGCACCGCGTCGCCGTCATCGTCAACGACCTCAGCGAACTGCCCGT
>JALOPN010000100.1 GCA_025453875.1 Gemmatimonadaceae bacterium
GAACGGGCGGCCAGCGGCCACCGTCGCGATGCACCATCCCCAGCCGAGCGTGAGCGCACCCGACAGGGCAGCGCCGAAGCGCGCCGCGTCATCGAGCGGTGCCGCGAGCGGGGTGCCGGTCCGGACGAAGTGAAACACCGTCTCGAGCAGGGACGGGGCGAGCAGCGCGGGCAGCGCGAGCCCAAGGCCGACGACCACGAAGAGCCAGCCGGCCAGTTGCAGACGCGGCGACGGAACGATCATGGGACACTCTCCAGCGACGAGGTCGAGGTGACGACGGATCGCCCGAGCAGGGCGTGCGTGCGGTGTCCGGATCATCTCGCCGCGAGGGAAGCGGGGCGATTCCCTCGCAGGGAAGCGTGCCGGGTCGCGGCGCGTGTTATCGTCTCCGCATGACCGTGCCTCCTGCGAACCGGCCACACGAGCGTCGCCCTGTCTCTCCATTCGGACTGGCGCTGCAACAGTGTCGCCGCCAGCGGCGGCTGAGTCAGTTCGCGCTGGCGCTCCGCGCCGACACGTCGGCCCGTCACGTGAGCTTCCTCGAGACCGGGCGCTCGCGCCCCACGCTGCCCATGGTGCAGCGGCTTGCCGACGCACTCGACCTGCCGCCGTCCGACCGCAATCGTCTGCTCGGCAGTGCCGGATTCGCCGCCGACCGCAGCGCCGAGCCGCTCGACTCGAGCGCGCTGGCGGCCGTGCGCACCGTGATCGCGCACTTGCTACGACAGCACGAACCGTGGCCCGCGCTGTTGCTCGACGCCACGTACGACGTGCTCGATGCGAATGACGCCGCGCGTCGATTGCTCTCGTTGCCACCGCGCGAACACACGCCACGTGCCAACCTCGTGGCGCTGCTCTGCGGACCGCTCGCACCGATGATCGTGAACCACGACGAGGTGCTGCACGAGACACGACGCCGATTGCAGCGTGATCTGGATGCGCTGATTGCGCCGACACCTCGTGGTGCGCCCGCCGATGCCACGCAACTACGTCTGTGTGAACTGCTCGCGCTCGTCACGCAGCAGTTGGACGTGCGCCCGATGCGTGCGTCGTCACATCGCGCCGATGCACCGGTGCTCATGACCGAGTTGCGCACGCCCCTGGGTGACGTGCGCACGCTGTCGACGCTCGTGCACTTCGGCGGCGCACGGGACATCACCGTGGACGCGTTGCACGTGGAGCTGATCTACCCGGCCGATGACCTGGCCGACGCGCGGCTGCGTGCGCTCACGGCGGCCGCGTCCTGACGCGTCGCGCGTCAGGGATTCTTGCGATACACCACGTTGAGCGCCTGCCCGTCGTAATCGAGGGCGAAGCCGATCGTGCGCCCATCCCACGTCGCGGCCGCGGCGGCTCCGCCGGTCGCGTTGAGCGACACATTTCCCGCGTTCTGCGTCCAGCTGCCGCGCGTCGTGTCCTGGAAGGTGCTGGGGAAGCCGGCGACCGTTTCCACGGTGGTGATGGCCAGCACGAACTCTCCGCCGGGTTGCAGCGTAAGTTGACTCTGCGTGAGCTCGAGCTTGAAGCCGCCCTCGTCAAAGATGGGGAACGGAATGGCTCGCGTGTTGACCGTGGTGAGCGCGAACGCGCCCGCCACGGGGTCGTTCGGACTCGGCTCCGGCACCTGCGGTCCGGTTCCGCTGTCGCCACAGGCGCTCGTCAGTGCGATCGTGATGATCGCGGCCGCGCGCGTGCTCCGCCGCCGAAACGCGTCGGGGGTGCGCTGCGTCCACCGTCGAACCCTCTCGCTCCACCGTCCCATGCATCGCACTCCGCTGCTGCGTTCATCGGTCTCGCGGGCCGCCCTGGTGGGCGGTGCGGTCCTGCTCTCCCTCACGCTCGCGGCGTGTGGCGGCGGCGGCGACAGCGCCCCCACCGATCCCAACCCGGCGCGTCCCGACACGCTCGATGTCTTCACGCCCGGCAACGTCTTCTCGCCCACGAGTGCGGAGATCCGACGCGGTGACCTCATCCGCTTTCGCATCAGCGAATCACCGGACCGCCGCGGACACAACGTCATCTTCTCGACCAACGGCGCGCCAGCCAACATCCCGGTCGTGAAGGACACGAGCGTCCTGCGCACCTTCAACACCGCCGGCACCTTTCCCTACACCTGCACCGTGCATCCCGGCATGGACGGGGAAGTCATCGTCCGCTGAGGCACGGCGACCGCGTCACGCGCGGTCGCCCGGGCCTTGCTCGGGGTCACGCACTCGCTCGCGTGACCCCGTGGAACGTCGGCGTCCAGTCAGGGAAGACGTAGCTGAGGTTCCGGTTCTCCAGCCGGTTCTGCACGATCTCGGCGAGCACATCGCGATAGTCGAGCGTCACGCGCAGATCGCGGCGATCCTCGAGCTGCGCGGTGGCGAGTCCCGGCCAGCCCGCCGTATACACACGTCCGCCGGCAATGCCGCGCCCCATCGCGAACATCACGGTGCCGCGCCCGTGGTCTGTCCCCGCGCTGCCGTTCTCGCGCGCGTTGCGACCGAACTCAGACACCGCCACCGCCGTCACCGGATACCCGGTGTTCATGACGTCGGCCCAGAACGCACCCAGCGACTGCGAGAGATCGAGCATGCTCTGCGCCATCTGGCCGCCGTTGGGATCCTGCGACGCGTGCGTATCCCAGCCGCCGATGTCGATGGCCGCTGCCTCGAGGCCGATGTCCGACTTGATGAGCGCCGCGATGCTGCGCAGGCCGCGACCGAACGACGTGTTCGGATACACCGCTCCATTGGCCGGCGTGTAGCCGTTGATGTTGAGCGAGCCGAGCAGGTTGATGGTCGAGAGGGCGTCGAGCGCGGCGGCCCGCAGCGGATTCACACTGTCCGTGTAGTTCGACTGCAGCATCGCCGTGCGCGCGGCGCGCGTGGTGCTCGACCCGCCGATGGTGTAGCTCGCGGGATTCGAGATGGGCAGCGTCTGCGGCGCGCCCACGAGCGTCTTCTGCAGGCCGGAGCTGAGGCCAATGCCACGCAACACCGGCGAGCTGTGCACCGGCGGCACGCTCGCAAGATGCCGTCCCAACCACCCCGACGTGAGATCGGGATCGACCGGCTTGCCCACTTCGATGTACCGCTGCGCGTCGAAGTGCGAGCGTGAGTTGTTGTTGCGAATGCCCGTGGCGTGCAGCACCAGCAGGTCCTGCGCCGCGTAGGGCGGCAGCAGCCCCTGCATGGCCGGCGGGAACGCGAAGTTGTTGTCCAGCGCGATGGCACGATTCGCGGCCAGTGAATCCGGCGCTGGCGTGCGAATGGTGGGGCGCATTGCGTAGTACTCCGGCGACGTGTGCGGAATCACCATCGCGAGCCCGTCCACGCCGCCGCGGAGGAACACCGAGACCATGATGTCGCGCGTCGACGAGTAGTGGTCCGCCAGCGTGATCCGCGGCAGCCAATCCGGGAAGATCACTGCGGCCGCCGAGAGGGTGGCCGAAGAAGCGAGGAACTGCCGGCGCGAGAGATCGCGATACTCGGAGCAGCCGGTGTCGTGCGCGTGATCGTGGGCAGTCATCGTGAGGCTCCGAGGGTCAGTACCACTGGAACTCGTGGCAGCTCAGCGCCAGCGAGATCGTCTCGCGCACGCGCGTCGCATTGAAGGTCCCACCAACAAGAAACGTGCGAAGCTGTGCGCGAGTGTTCGGGGACAACTCGCCCGCGAAGTACTCGGCGTTGATGCGATCGAGTGCGGCGTCGGGCGTGCCGGTGAGATACGAATCCACGTTCACGCGCACGGTCGTCGCGGAGTTGCTCGAGGCCAACGTGTTCGCCCACGACCAGCGCGGCAGGATGTTGCCCACCCAGTATTCCATGAGATCCGGGAACCCGTCGGGCGTTTCCCACTGGAAGAGCGGCTGTCCGAGCGTACGCACCTGACCGCGCATGCCGTCGATGTTGGCCACCACCGAATCGGTCGCGCGCAGTCCGCTCGCCACCAGGTGAAACGGTCGCTTGAGCTTGAGCGGCGCCTGCGCGATCCATCCCTCGTTGAGCGTCGCGCGCACCATGCGCTTGATGTCGCCACCGGTGGCCTTGTACGCCCCCGCAATGGCGGCAATCTGCGCTTCGCTCGGCTCCGGCGTCACGAACCACTTGAGCAACTTCGTCGCAATGAAGCGTGCGGTGCTCGGATGATTGAGCAGGAACTCGATGATCTGTTCCCCTTCCTTCACGCCCTCCTGGCCCAGCGCAGGCGAGCCCGCCGGAATCGTCACCCCGAGCACGGTCTTCGCGCCCCAGTCGTGCCGCGACGGATTGAACGAGAAGACACCGGCCCCCGTGAACGTCCAGCCGGTGAGCACACGCGAGAGCTCCGAGACGTCCTGCTGCGTGTAGCCACCATCCACACCCAGCGTGTGCAGCTCCATGAGCTCGCGCGCGTAGTTCTCGTTGGGGGCGCCGTTGCGACTCAGATTCTGATCGAGGTACGCGAGCATGGCCGGACTCTTCGCACTCGCGCGCACCAGATCGCCGAACTTCCCCATCGCGTGCCGACGAATGACGTCGCGGTCATCGACGAGCTTGAGGTAGCCGACCTTGTTGATGTCGATGCTGAAGTGGTCGGTCCAGAACTCGACCATGCGCTCGTACAGCTGCCGGCGCGAGAACGCGGCGCGATAGAGCGTCGCCATCTGCAGCTCGTTCGAGAGCGTCCCCGCATTGAGCGCGGCGAGCTGCGCCGGTCCGAGCGCGAGATTGGGCCAGCGCGTGGCCACGTCGGTCTCGTGCGACGCATTGTCGATGCGCTCGAAGTTCACCTGATCGTTGAGCCAGCGCTGATACCCGACGCGCTTCACCTCATCGACGTCGCTCGCGCGCGGACCGTAGCCCGCGCGGCGCACCACGCGCAGTCGCGGGTCGCTCCACGCCACTGGCGGCGGCACATTCGCGCCAAGCGGGGCACCCGGAATGGTGTCCTCGGGCGCGGCCGACTCGGCGCGCGCCTGTCCGGTGATCGTGCGCAGGAACTCCCGGCGGGACGCGGCGCGGTCCCGCTCATCAGCAACTCTCGCCTGCACGTGGCCTCCTCGACCGGTGCGGACCGGTGAAACGGATACAGCGGGTGGGATCGGGCGGACCGCACGACCGAGGGTGGCCGATCGCGCCGGGGTATTACACGGACGCCTGACTGCGCCCTACGTTAGCACCAAATGCCCCGCTCGGCATGTGCGATGCGTCACACGCCGGGCGCGACACCACACTTGCTGGCGCCCCGGGCAAGCCCACTCGCTCAGCCGGTGGTGGTCACCCACCGACCGAACGGCTAGACTCTCCCCATGAGGCCCACTCAGATGCCCGCCCGCCGCCCTCCCCCGCGCGCCCAACGCCGCGCCTTCACGCTCATCGAGATTCTGGTGGTGATCGCCGTCATCGCGATCCTCGCCTCGCTCGTCGCACCCAACGTGTTCCAGCATGTGGGTACGGCACGGAGCACGACGGCCCGTTCACAACTCGAGATGCTGGCCACCGCGCTCGACGCCTACCGGCTCGATACGGGACGCTACCCGACATCGGCGCAGGGGCTCGCCGCGCTCGAGACGCTCCCGTCCATCGACCCACCGTCCACCTGGCGCGGCCCGTACCTGCGTCGAGCGCTGCCGGCGGATCCGTGGGGCAATCCCTACGTCTACCTCGCGCCAGGCGACGTGAACCCCACTGGCTACGACCTGCTCTCGTACGGCGCCGACGGCCGTCCGGGCGGCGAGGGCGAAGACGCCGACATCCTCGGCTGGCAGTAGGCACGCCCCTCATGCCCCGCTTCTCGTTCGAGGCCGTCACGGACGCCGGCGCGCGCACGCGCGGCGTCGAGCGTGCCGACAGCGAAGCGGCCGTTGCCCAACAGCTCGAGGCGCGCGGGCTGCATGTGCTCACGGTGCGCGAGGACCCACCCGAACGCGCCGGCGTCTGGCGCGCGGGCCGACGGCGCCGCGACGTGCTCGAACTCACGCGTGCCCTCGCCTCCCTGCTGCCGGCGGGTCTGCCGCTCGCCAAGGCGCTCGACGCCGCGCGCGGCGTGACGGGGGAGCAGGTGCGTGACGCCCTCGATGACGTGAAGCGACGCGTCGAACAGGGCGAATCGTTGGCCGACGGGCTGCGGGCCTGGCCCGAGCTCTTTCCCCCCACCTACACCGGGCTCGTGCACGCCGGGGAACGCGCCGGTGATGTCGCCTCCGCGTTCACCCGACTCGCCGCGCAACTCGAACGCAGTGAACAGCTGCGCGGGCGCATTCTCGCCGCCACGCTCTATCCCGCGCTGCTCGCGGTCGCCGGTACCGTGGCAATCGTGCTGCTGCTCGTGGTGGTGCTGCCGCGATTCGCGACGTTGCTCGAGGACGCGGGCGCCGCGCTGCCACCGGTGACACGGTTCCTGCTCGCGGTGTCGTCGGTGCTCGGGACCGTGTGGCCACTGCTGCTGGCGGCCCCCGTGCTCTTCGGCGCGCTGATCACGTCGCTACGCCGCAGCGAGTCCGGGCGACGCACGCTCGCCCGCACCTGGCTGTCGCTGCCACTCGTGCGCACGGTACGACGACAGGTGCTGGCCGCTCGCATCACCCGATTGCTGGCCGCGCTCATTGGCGGTGGTGCGCCGGTGTACGTGGCACTTGGCGATGTCGCGTCCACCCTCGATGATCCGATCGCGCGTGACGTCGTGCACGACGTGCGCGAGCGTGTGCGCGCCGGTGCATCGCTCTCGGCCGCGTTCGCGGCACAATCGAGCCGGTGCTCATCGTCGTGCTCGGTGCGGTGGTGGCGATGATTGCGTGGGCGCTGCTGCAGGCGATCTACGGCATCAACGCGGGCGCGTTTGCGTGAGGGACGTTCGCTGCACCCCGCGTCGTGGCACCACGCTCATCGAGTTGAGCGTGGTGCTCGCCATTGTCGCCATCACGGCACTGCTGGTCACG
>JALOPN010000101.1 GCA_025453875.1 Gemmatimonadaceae bacterium
GCATCGAGAGCATGGGCGTTCACGGGCACGCGCGTGATGGCTGAAGCGCAGAGAGGTAGTGTCGTCAACGAACGGGGGCGGCCGAGCGTCGGGCTCCCGTTTGTTGAGGTGCTGACATCATCGTCGCGATGCAGTTACGGCCACTCACACCTTGCCGTGCGACATCTCAGCGGACTCATACACTGACGTTGAGTGACCGCAACGTCTGCTTCGATCCGAACAGGCTTGGGGCGGACAGCATGCGGCGGCGCTTCTGGCGCCATCGTACATCATGATGCACGAACGGTGCCTTCAGGTTCGGGTGGTTCGGAAGAGGTGAGCCAAGACCTTCTCGACGGCAACGAGCGTGACGTATGCGCGGAAACGATTTCGACAGCCACTTCGACCAGGATCAGTCGGCGAACCGAACGCGATCGGGCGGTTCATGGCGGCTGTTCGTATTGGACCTTGACAATCTCTCTCTCTCTCTATTCTTCAGCTGGTCGGCACATCAGCGGCCTCGCCGGGACGTCCACGCGTCCGCCGAATCGGTCGTGACGCCGACTGCCTTCCCAACCCCTGCCAGCGGAAGGCCCGTCCTCTCCCTCAGACACGAGGTTGATTATGCGGATGCAAAGGCCACTCCTCTACCGGTTGCTCGCCATCGGAGCGTTCGCCATCGCGAACGGTGTGATTTGGGCTCCGAGAGCATCAGCGTCGGGCGCCATGAAGTCATGTTACGTAACTGGACCAGGCGAGTGTGCCTGCAAGGCGCCACAGGGCGCGTGGGCGTGCGGTTACAACTCTGACGGCACTCCGACGTGCCGCGAGATCTACACCCAGAAGTGTAGCGGAAACGTGGAGTAGAGGCGTCGAGCCATGACCGGACACGAGACCGGAAAGCGAATCGCGAATATCCTCTTGGTGCTTCTCGCGCTAGTACTCTGTATCGGTCTCGTGTACCGGCGGCAGTCCCGATCAAGTTTCGCGAACGAAAGCGACGCAGTCCTTCCAGTTCCTGGCTTCGAGGTCCGATCAGTGAGGGTCGTTGAGCACTCGACTAATGAGTCGCCAAGTGCAGGCACGGCCCGTGCGGCACCCGTCGAGTTACAGGCTAATGACCGCTGCCTGCTATTGGTCCACTTTGAAGCCGACTGCCCGTTCAGCGAACAAGTCGCGAGCGAATGGGATGCAGAGCCGCTTCTAGCAGCTGGCGTACGAGTGCGGTGGTTGTCCAGCGACGCGTCCTCAGAGTTGTCGCGGCGATTCGTCAGGCGTTTCGCGCTTGATAGTGTCTGGTGGCAACTTGATCCGACGATGGCAGAGAACTCCGTGCTCCGTGTTTCGGCTGTGCCATCCTTCACGCTCGTGCGGGATGGTGTGCTTCTCGAATCCGCCTTGACCCTGCCGTCGCTCAAGAGAACGAGGTCTTGGGATCGGTGTGCGACTGCTGCCGGCCCGAACGGAGATTCCGAGCGATGAGAGGGATTGGTCGCAAGTACGGCAGTCGTGCGAGCGCTGGATGTACGTATGCAGCCCATCTAGTTGGAGTTTGCCACCAGCGCTTTTCGAGAGTTGCGTTGGCCGCGCGGATCGGAACCCAGTGCGCGGCCTGGCTTGTCCTCGCTTCTAGCCTCATCGCATGTGGGCGAGGAGTCGATCGCGATGAGCCCGGCCAGTCCGCGTTCATCGTGGTCGATAGCGGATCAGTGCGCATTGTCGAGTACCTGGCAGATGAGGCGTTGAGGCCACAGACTCAGGGTGCGTTGCGCGTTCGATCCGCCGCAAGCGTTGAGCGCGAGCGGGAGGCCGAGTTCCACGGCCTCAGGGCAGCCGCCATGACTCGTCGTGGCTGGGTGCTTGTAGCGCAGCACAGCACATCGGAGGTTTTTGTCCTCGACAGCTTGTTGACGCTCCGAGCGACCGCCGGACGAGCAGGTAGTGGGCCGGGGGAGTTCCGCTCCGTAGGTGCACTTTGGGTGATCGATGACTCCACGTTCACCGTCTTCGACTCGGAGCTTCGTCGGCTGTCTACATTCCGTATCGATGGGCGACTGCTCCACGAGCATGGGTTGAATGCGGTTCTGGCCGCAGATACCGGATTCTTTTTCGCCGGAGTCACCGGCATCACTCGATCGGGCCATGCATTGGTCGTCCGCGAGGCGCCGTTGCAGGGCGGACCTGGTATCTCGCGGCCTATCCTGCATCGTGCAATGCTCAAGGCCGACAGATTGCAGCCCTTCGGCGATCCTGTGCCGGGAAGAGAACTCTGGGAGGGCCCGCCAAATGAAGACGGGCACATTCCGCTGGGTGTGTCACCATTCGCATCAACGCCTCTGGCCGTTGTTTGTGGCGAGTCCGTCATCGACGCTTCGTCCCATTCAATGGAGTTGAAGTACCGGGACGAAACAGGACGTCTCCGTCAGGTTGTGCGCTACTCGCGAGCACCAATCCCGATTTCCGACTCTCACATCCGCAAGAAGTTTGCGGAGCAGCAGCCAGGAGCAGCTGTACCTGACGACGCCTTTCTGAAGCTCACCCGTGAGATGAGTGCGGAGACGACCTTGCCCGTTCTGGATCAGCTGCTCTGTGATCCAGAGGGTGGACTCTGGACAGTCGAAAGCGCCATACCGGGTGGTCGATGGAAGGTAGCGACTCGACATGGCGAGGACGGCGCACGATCGCTCTCTCTTCGCATTCCGGCACGATTACGCGTGCTCGCCGTAGGATCTGATCGGATTCTCGCGGTGGCTGTCGACTCGGACACGGGCGAGGAACGTCTGGAGATCTGGCGGGGCACCGCAACTGGGGGACCGAAGGACTAGACACATGTTCGGGGTTAGCGGCGCTTGCAGTCGGCAGGCATGGCTCCCGTGAGGGTCCGCACATGAGACGAGCGCCACCCACACCGCCCGTTCGACCGGCTCACCCACACCGCCCGTTCGACCGGCTCACCCGCACCGCTCCGTGTACTCCACCTCCGGCATGCGCCCCGACCGGAACTCGGTCACCTTCTGGCCGTCCGTCTCGAACACCATGCGGTGCATCGTGTCGGCCGGCGGCGTCACGATGATGTACTTGCCGCTCGTGTACTTGTGCGGCGCAATGAGCGTCTGCCCCGCGTACATCGAGTTGATGCGCCCCTCGTTGTCGCCCACGCGCGCTTCACCGGCCGTGGCCACGCCCGGCGCGGTCACCTCGATGCGCACCACCGTGTCGCGCACGATCATCACGCGCACGCCGGCCGGCGCGGCGGCCCACTCGGCGTAGCCGCACTCCGGCGTCGCGTTCGCCGCGAGCGTGAACGCACTCCCCACCGCCGTCGCCGCCTCGGCTACCGTCATCCCCGCCTTGAGCGGGCCGAACCCGTCGGGCGTGATGCGCCATGCGCCATCGCCGGCGGTGGTCACGGTCCCCTCGTCACCCCCGCCACCGCAGGCGGCGAGCAGAGCGAGCGAGGCGACGAGGAGCGGACGGACGAGACGCGAGGGAGTGGCTGCAGGCATCGGTCAGCGATGGGAGGGTGAATGGCGGGAACGGCGGGCCGACCCCGAACGATCCGGGGCGCTCGCGCGAAGACTATCGGTCATCCTACGCATCGGCGGGACGATTCGCTCCCGTTGACACCACGGTGACAAGCCTGTCGTACGGACGAGATCCCTCCCCACCACGGAGCGTTGCATGTCCCCCGACCGTCGGTTCGACGACCGCGAAATTGCCGCCATTTTCGAGCGGGCCGGCCTGCTGCAGGAGGCCGAGCGCCACCCCAAGGCGGGCGAGGGGCTGACCCTCGCGCAGTTGCAGGAGATCGCGCGCGACGTCGGCCTCGACCCCACGCACGTCGCCGCCGCGGCGCGCGACGTCGCCGCCGGCACGCTCGCGCCCGCCACGCGTCGCGCCTGGTTCGGTCTCCCCATCGGCGTCGCGCGCACCATCGAGTTCCACCGCCCAGTTTCCGACGCGCAGTGGTCGGCGCTCGTGGTCACGCTGCGCGAGACGTTCGACGCGCGTGGCCGCGTCGTGAGCGACGGTCCCTTCCGCGAATGGTCCAATGGCAACCTGCAGGCGCTGCTCGAGCCCACCGCCACCGGACATCGCTTGCGTCTCTCCACGCGCAAGGGGAACGCCAAGGCACGCGTGATCATCGGTGCGTCCTACCTGTGGCTGGCCCTCGTCTTCGCGCTGCTCGGCACGCTCGGCGCGGTGAGTCCGAGGGCGGCGGTGGCCGCGCCGCTGCTGCTCGGCGTACTCGGCGTGGCGACGCTCGGCGCGACCGTCTTCGGGCTCCCGCGCTGGGCCGCACTGCGCGGACGCCAGATGGACGCCATCGCCGCACGCGCGGCCGAACTCGTCCCGTGATGCGCGACACGTCGTCGGACGTCCTGCGCGATCCCGTCGCGCAATCGCTGCAGCGAGTCGTCGCCGGCCGCTTCTCGATCGAGCGCGAACTCGGCCGCGGCGGCATGGGCATCGTGTATCTCGCGCGCGATGTGCGGCTCGAACGACCGGTCGCCATCAAGCTGCTCGCCCCGGAGCTCTCCGCGCGTGACGACATGCGCCGACGCTTCCTGAGCGAAGCGCGCGCCGCCGCCCGCTGCTTTCATCCGCACATCGTGCCGGTGCACGCCGTGGAAGAACATGGCGACCTCGCCCTGCTCGTGATGGCGTGGGTGCGCGGTGAATCGCTCGCGCGTCGCCTGCGACGCGACGGACCGTTGCCCACCGCCGATGTTCGCCGGCTCGCGCGCGAAATGGGCTGGGCTCTCGCGTACGCGCACGAACGCGGCGTGGTGCATCGCGATGTGAAGCCCGACAACATCCTCGTCGAGGACGTGAGCGGACGCTTCCTGCTCACCGACTTCGGCATCGCGCGCCTCGCGGACGATGCGCAGACCCCGGTGCACGGCGTACTCGGCACCGCGCGCTACATGGCGCCCGAACAGGCGCTCGGCGAAGTCGTCGATGGACGCGCCGATCTCTACGCGCTTGGCGTCACGCTGCACCTCGCCGCCACCGGACGCGCGCCGTTCGAGGGCGACGCACCGGCGGCGCTGCTGGCGCAACACGCGACCCAGCCCCCGGCGCCCATCGCCACACGCGCCCCACGTCTTTCGCCCGTACTCGCGCAGGCGATCGACCGATGTCTCGCCAAGGCGCCGAACGATCGCTTCGCGTCGGCGGAGGCGTTCCTTGCCGCCATCGCACTCGACGACGCGCAGGAGGCACCAACCGCTCCGCACCTTCGCCCCGTACGGCGTCATCTCACGGAAGCCGCGACAGTTCTCGGATGGGCAGGCGTGGTGTACGCGACGGGTATGCTCGTGGCGTTCGCCGAGGGCACGGGCATTGGCGCCAGCATCACGCGCTCCGTCGTGACCTCGCTCGCCACACTCATGGGCGTCTTTGCGGGCATTCGCGGTGGACAGGCGCTGTACGCCGCACGACGCGCGTTGCGACTGGGGCACAGTCGCGACGAACTCGACACGGCCCTCGCTCCGAGCGATCTCGTCGCGGAAACATCGCTGCGCAGCGCGACCACCTGGCTCGGCGCCGGCGCGCTGCTCGCGCTCGCCAATCCGACCCTCACCAACGTCGACTTCGCCCGCTTTCTCGAACGCGTGGCCGAAGCAGTTGGCGTTCCACTTGGCGTGGGCGCGGCGATCGAAACGCTGGTCGGGCTCACCATCACGCTCGCGCCCCTGCTCTGTTTGGCCAAGGGCGGCACACAGCTCGTCTCACGCTGGCGTGCGACACTCGAGCGTCCACTGCTCGCTCCCGCGCGCCGACTCTTCACCCGACTCGCCGCGTGGCGCGTACCAATGCATGCCGCGCGCGTGCTCCCCTCGAGCGACCGCACGGAACTCCGCCTCGATCGCGACGTGGCCGCCGCGGTAGCCGCCCTCGCGCCCGCTCAGCGCGCGCAGTTCGCCGACGTCCCCGCGCTCGCGCGCGAACTCGCCGAGCAGATCGGCACCCTGCGCGCCGACGTCGCTCGCCTCGCAGGTGAACTCGCCGAGGCCGCACACGACTCCGCCGCCCACGCCACACTGCACGCCGCACACACCGAGCGCCTCGAACGCCTCGAAACCGCCATCGCCGCACTGGAGCAACTCCGCCTCGACATCCTCGCGCTGCCGAGCGAGACCGCCACGGGCACCCTCACCCTCCAGGTCGACCGCGTTCACGACATCGCCCGCCGCGTCGCCGCCCAACTCGATGTCGATCGCCTCCTCGCGCGCACCCCCACCCCAACCTGACTCGCCGCACGATCGCGCTGTTGCCCTTCTTCGGTTCGTCTTCCGTTCTTCGTCCGTTCGTCTTCCCTGCTCAGTTGCCGTTCTCGCGTCCTTCGCGCCCCTCGCGTCCCGCAGTTCCCATCGCACATCGCGAGCTCAGCGAAACTGCGCAGGACGCGAAGACGCGAAGGAGCGCGAGGGACGCGAGCACGACATCGGGACCGGCCGCGCACGCCACGCCGCCCGAGCGAGCACGCCGACGCGGCAGCAGGGCCGAGGCGTCACGATTCTGCACTCAGCGTCCTTCGTCTCGCTCAGCAAGCAGGGTCGCCATGATCGACGCGCCACCAACCGGCTCGACCGGTGGCTGGCGACGCGCCCAATCGCCGCTCGGCTCCTGTGTGCCGAGCACGAGCCGGCCGCGCTGCGCACGTTCGATGAAGCACGGCGACACCCCAGGCACTGAAACGGTCGTCATCTGGCCAATGTCAACAAAGTTCGTCTTCCGTTCTTCTTCAGTTCGACTTCTCATGTCAGTTGCTGTTCTCGCGTTCTTCGCGCCCCTCGCGTCTTCGCGTCCCGCAGTTCTCGTCGGGTAGCGCGAAACGCGTAGACGCGAAGGGACGCGAGCACTGCAACAACGTCACGGCGCCCCGAGCACCCCGAGCATCTCCCGGTAGTACGCCAACTGCGACTGCTGCTGCGCCGTGAGCGGTCCCACC
>JALOPN010000398.1 GCA_025453875.1 Gemmatimonadaceae bacterium
GTAGTTCATGCCCGTGTGGCCGAGCAGCATGGGCCCGACCGCAAGCGCCGCGAACACCGCCCATTCGCGCGGCGGCTGCGGCCACAGCGTCGCCCCGGCGGGCGCGGCGAGCAGCACCAGCGTGCCCAACGCGGCGCCGTAGGCGAGCAGCACGTAGCCCCACGTGTCGAGCACCTGACGCACCGTGCGGCCGAGCAGGTAGTAGCCAGCCGCTGTGATCGCCCCAAGCACCGCAAGCGCGTCGCCAAGGAGCGCGTTGCGTGCGCCGCCGGCGGTGGTGTCCGACGGCGCGTCCACCCACGCCACGCCGATCGCGCCAAGCATCGCGACCACGATCCCCACCCACTGCCGCCGCGACGGCGGCTCCCCGAGCCAGCGCGCGGAGATTGCCGCGATGATCACCGGCTGCAGGTTCACGAGCGTCACCGAGGCCGCCACTGTCGTGTAGCGCAGCGATGCGTTCCAGCTCCAGAAGTGGAGCGCGAGCAACACACCGGCACCGAGTGCCGAGAGCAGGTGCCGGCGCGAGAGCGTGCGGTACGCGCGCAGACTGCCCGCTCGCCACGCCAGCAGGGCGATGGGCACGAGCGCGATGGCGAGGCGCCACGTCGCGATCGTGATGGGGTGCGCATCGCTCAGGCGAATGAGCGGCGCGGCGAACGAGATGCCGAGCAGCGCACCGGCAAGCACGAGGATCGGCGACGGAGAGGACACGGCGGGGAGAATGTGCGCCCCGACCGGTCCGCGCTACCTTTCGCGCCATGCCATCCAACCACACCGGGGCCGCGCGCCCGCTGATTGACCGGCCACGCCTCGAGGCGCTGCTCGCAGCGGCCGCTTCGCAGCACGTGTGCATCGTGGGCGATGCGATGCTCGATCTCTACCTGCGCGGCGATGTCGACCGCATCTCGCCCGAAGCCCCCGTCCCGGTGGTGCGGGTGCGCGAGCGCCGTCAGGCCTTGGGCGGCGCCGCCAACGTCGCACAGAACGTGGCGGCCCTCGGCGCCGGCTGCGATCTCGTGGCGGTGGTGGGCGACGATCGCGCGGGTGAGACACTGCGCGCCATGCTCGCCGAGGGCGGCATGCCCGATCGGTCACTCGTCACGACACCGCGTCCCACCACGACGAAGACGCGCGTGATGGCGCGCTCGCAGCAGCTGGTGCGATTCGACGAGGAGGACGACCGCGACCTCACGGGGACCGACGTGACGCGCGTGCTCGACGCGATCGAGGCCGCGCTGCCGCACGCGACCGCCCTCGTGTTCGAGGATTACAACAAGGGTGTGCTCGTCCCCGCGGTGATCGAGGAGGCGGTCCGTCTCGCGACCGCACGTGGACTGCCGGTGGTGGTCGATCCGAAGTACAAGAACTTCTTCGCGTATCGCGGAGCGACCGTGTTCAAGCCCAATCGTCGCGAGCTCGAATCGGCGCTCGGCGCGGCGGTGAACCTCGACGATCCGGCCGCCCTCCCCGCGACGTTCGAGCGGCTGGGCGTGCAGTACCTCCTGCTCACGCTTACCTCCTGCTCACGCTCGGCGAGCATGGCATGGCCCTCGTGGACGCCGAGGGGACCGTGCATCGGGTGCCCACCACGGCGCGCGAGGTGTACGACGTGGTGGGCGCTGGTGACACGGTCACCGCGTATCTCGCCGCGATGCTGGGCGCGGGCGCGACCGCGCTCGAAGCCGCGATCATCGCGAACTTTGCGGCCGGTGTCGAGGTAGGAAAGCTCGGCGCCGCCACCGTCACGGCCGATGAAGTGCTGGCCGCCTACGACGCGCACTTCGACGACCTCTGACCTTCGCCATGACCGCCTCGCTTCGCACCGTCTGCCGCGCCGTCGCGGCACTGCTCTCCGGCTCGTTGCTCGCCGCACCACTCCTTGCGCAAGACCCGCTCGCGTTGCCGGATGAGGGCGCGCCGCGCACCGGCCTGCAGCTGGCGATTCAGCTGGGGCTCCCGTTCACGACGTATCGCGAAACTCCGGTCGTCGAAGGGCAGGAGTACACCACGGTGCGTGGTCGCAGCGCCTTCCACGTGCGTGCCTCCTATCACGTGCTCGGCGCGACGAGTGTGTGGCTGGAAGGGGGACAGAGCGAGCGTGGGTCCGGCGTGCAACTGAACGGCGAGAATGCGTTCGACATTCGCGTGAATCGTTGGGAACTGCTCACGGGCGCGAATGTCGCACTGCGCTGCCTCGGTCCTGTGTGTCCGAGCGTGGACATCGGCGCGGGTGCGGCGCGTCGACGCGAAGCGACACTGCGTGAACCCGGCTCGCGTCGCATCGTGGGGACGACCGATGTGGCGCTGACCGAGATCTCCGCGATCGCCGGAGTGCGTCTGGCCGCGCGTCGCTGGCCGCAGTTCGCACTCGTGCTGCGACACGAGGAAGGGCTCACCGACCTGCGCCCCGATCTGGCAAACGCGACGGTCAAGTCACGTTCGCAGTACCTTGGCGTGTCGCTGCTGCTCGGTGGTCGCTGACACGCGTCGCGACGCGATGCGCGCGGGCCTTGCGACCGAGGGTCCCCGGACGCGATAGATTCCAGCGGTTCGCGGGGGTGTAGCTCAGGTGGTTAGAGCGCCGGTCTCATAAACTGGAAGGCGTGGGTTCGAGCCCCACCGCCCCCATCCCGCCCGTCGTTGACGACGTGCCGAATGTCTCGGTGCCAGGTCGCCGAACGTCGTGCGCGCCGTGGTCCCTGCCCCAACTGCATGTCATCGTCGTCTCCTGCTTCGCGTCGTGTCGTGGTCACCGGTTTCGGAGCCGTCACGCCACTCGGACTCTCCGCCGCCGCGTCGTGGGACGCCGCATTGCGCGGAGAGAGTGGCGCCGCTCCCATCACGCGCTTCGACGCGTCGCAGCACGACACGCGCTTCGCGTGCGAACTCAAGGGCTTCGATCCGCTGCAGCACGTCGACCGCAAGCTGGCCAAGCGCATGGACGTGTTCGCGCACTACGCGGTGGCAGCCGCCAACGAAGCGATCGCGCACGCCGGCATCGACACGACCACGCTCACCGACGCGCAACGCGCGCGCATCGGCGTGATGATCGGCAGCGGTCAGGGCGGCATGGAGACGTTCCAGCATCAGGCCGTGATCCGAACCACTGCGTGGTGTCGGCCTGCGCGACGGGCAACGACAATCTCATGAGCGCGCTCGATTCCATTCGCGCCGGCCGCGCCGACATCGTGCTCGCCGGTGGTGCGGAGTGCGCCATCACACCGCTGGGCGTGGGCGGGTTTGGTGCCGCGCGCGCGTTGTCCACACGCAACGATGAACCGACGCGCGCGAGCCGTCCGTTCGATGTGGACCGCGACGGGTTCGTGCTGGGTGAAGGGGCGGGTGTGATCGTGCTCGAGTCGCTCGAGTCGGCGGAGGCGCGCGGCGCCACCGTTCACGCGGAGCTGCTTGCCGTGGGCGCCGCGTGCGATGCGTATCACCTCACCGCGCCGCACCCCGACGGCATCGGGGCGCGGCTCGCGATGGAGGGCGCGCTGCGCGAAGCGCGACTGCAGCCGCAGGACATCGACAGCATCAACATGCACGCGACGAGCACCGGCCTCGGCGACGTCGCCGAGTGCGCCGCAGTGCGCGCCATTCTCGGTGATCACGCGGACGTCTGCACGTCAACGGCCACGAAGAGCATGACCGGCCACATGCTGGGCGCGGCCGGTGCCGTGGAAGGCATCTTCTCGGTACTCAGCATCGTGCACGATGTGGTGCCGCCCGTGATCAATCTCGAGCAGCGCGATCCGCAGTGTGCGTTGCGCATCGCGGCCAATGTGCCCGAGGCGCGGCCGGTGCGCGTCGCGATCAGCAATGCGTTCGGCTTTGGCGGCCACAACACGTGCGCCGTGTTCGCCGAGCGTGCGGTGGGCGACGCGCTGGCCTGAGTCGCACGCGCTGGCCTGAGTCGCCTCAGCGCCGTCGCCTCAAGTCCATCACGTCAGCATCGTCGCCTCAGGGCAGTCGCGCGGTGGCGGCGCGCGGATCGAAGCGCGCGCCGGGCGGCAGCACATGCACACGCATGTCGTGCGCGCCGAGCACCTTCGCCGTCGCGGACGTGCGCGTGGCGTGGCGCGCGTCGTACACGATCACGGCACTCTCGCCGGACACACGCCAGCTGCCATCGCGCTCGACCACCAGCGCCGTCGATTCGTCGATGCCGGCCCCGAGGTGCGGCTCGCGCTCGAGC
>JALOPN010000399.1 GCA_025453875.1 Gemmatimonadaceae bacterium
CGGATCTGCGCCGCGATGGCGACGCCATCGATGCGTTCAGCGGGCAAAGTCCACCGCCCGTGTCTCGCGAATCACGACCACCTTGATCTGCCCCGGATACTGCAGTTCGCTCTCGATGCGACGCGCGATCTCCTCGGAGAGCGCCGTCGCGCGGACGTCGTCGACCTGATCGGGCGTGACCACGATGCGCACCTCTCGGCCCGCCTGGATCGCGAACACGCGGTCCACTCCGCGGTAGCTCGACGCGATCTTCTCGAGTCCTTCGAGACGCTTCACATAGGTCTCGAACGCTTCGCGACGCGCGCCGGGCCGCGAGCCGCTGATCGCGTCGGCGGCCTGCACCAGCACCGACACCTCGCTCTCGTGCGGCACATCGTCATGGTGCGCGGCGATGCAGTTCACCACGATCGGGTTCTCCCCGTACTTCGTGGCAACCTCGACGCCGAGTTGCACGTGCGTCCCCTCGTGCTCGTGCGTGAGCACCTTGCCGATGTCGTGCAGGAGCGCGCCACGCTTGGCGGTGGCCACATCGAGTCCGAGTTCGGCGGCCATCATGCCCGCCAGCCAGGCGACTTCCTTGCTGTGCGCCAGAATGTTCTGGCCGTAGCTCGTGCGCCAGCGCATGCGGCCGATGAGCCGGAGCAGTTCGGGGTGCAGTCCCGCCACGCCCACTTCATACGCCGCGCGCTCGCCGGTCTCCACGATCTGCACGTCCACTTCGGCGCGCGCCTTCGCCACGACCTCTTCGATGCGCCCCGGATGGATGCGCCCGTCGCTGACGAGCTTCTCGAGCGCGAGACGCGCCGTCTCGCGCCGCACGGGATCGAAGCACGAGACGACCACCGTATCCGGCGTGTCATCGATGATGACGTCCACGCCGGTCGCCAGTTCGAAGGCGCGAATGTTGCGCCCCTCGCGCCCGATGATGCGTCCCTTCATTTCGTCATTCGGGAGCGCGACGGCGCTGACCGTCGTCTCGGCCGTGGTCTCGGCGGCAACGCGCTGCACGGCAAGCGCGACGATCTTGCGGGCTTCCCGATCGGCGTTGCGACGCGCCGATTCGCGAATCTCGCGCAAGCGACTGGCCGCGTCGGCGAGGGCCGCGTCTTCCATGCGTCGCACGAGCTCGGCTTTCGCGTCATCGGCGGTGAGTCCAGCCAGCTGCTCCAGTCGGCGCTGCTGCTCGCCCACCATCCGCTCCGCGTCCGCTTCGCGACCCGCGATCCGGCTGTCCCGATCATCGAGGGAGGCGCTGCGGGCCGTCAACTCGCGCTCACGTCCGTCGAGTCCCTCCGCGCGTCGTTCGAGCTGGTCCTCCCGATCCTGGACCCGACGCTCCTCGCGCTCGAGCTCACCACGTCGACGCCGTACTTCGGCCTCGAACTCTTCGCGGAGCTGGATGAGTTCTTCCTTGCCGGCCACCACCGCGCCCTTGCGGATGGTTTCGGCCTCGCGACGCGCTTCATCGAGCAGGCGCGTGGCGGTTTCTTCGGCGGTCGTGCGCGACCGCACCTGCTGCTCTCGTTCTCCGGCGACACCCGCGCGTCGCCCGAAGACGAACGCAAGCACGCCGACGACCGCAGCGATCGCGCCAAGCAGCGCGGGCACCGGAAGGCTGTCCATGATCTATGCATCCCACCGCGATCGCTCGCGGGATCGAAGCCACCGCGGGTGGTCGCGCAACCTATTGAGCACCCGCTCAACGTACGGGTCCGAATGAACCGCCGCAACCTTGGTGCCAGCGCGCCGACCGGTCTGGGACGGGCCGCGACCGGGCGGGATCAGCCGATCGTTTCGTCGCCGCGCTTGGCCGGTGGCAGGAGCGGGCGCAGGTCGCCCAGGGCGGCCAGGATCGCCGCCTTGTGCGTCTCCACGACGGCCCCGCTGTCGAGGATCGTGCGCACGACCCGGTCGACGTGCTCGGCGACCGCGCGCGTACGCGCCTCGCTGGCCTCGGTCCGCAGCGTGTACTCCTCGCCCACGATGCGCACCTTCACGACATTGCGACGGTCCATCAGCGCTCCCCTCCCTGATCGATCTGCTGTCGCAAGAAGCGAACCCGATCGCTGATCACGCGCGTGCGTTCGAGCGCCTCGCGCAGCGCATCACGCAGCGCGGCGTTCTCGGCGAGCAGTTCGGCGGCGGAGCGCTTGTCGATGCTCGCGTTCTCACCCGACACGGGCGTGCCGTCCGCTCGCGTGGCCGGCTCGCGCGACACTGCCGCCAGCGCCGCCTCCAGTTCTTCCACCCGACCGGCCGCCTCTCGCGCCTCGCGCAAGGCCGCCTCACGCAGCGCCTGCACGGTGGCCTGCTGCTCGCGCGCCTGCGCCTCCGCCGCCAACGCGCGGCGACGGAAGACCACGAGTTGATCGGTCACGTTCCGAATGACGCTCTCGAGTTCCGCGAGCGCCATCCGGCCGAGGGTCTCACGCGGTGCGGGGTCGAACACCGAGCTCCCGGTCGAGGGTCTTCAGGAGGCCGGCACGCCGGCCTTCGATCTCCTTGTCTCGCAGCGTGCGCTCCGGATGACGGAACGTCAAGCGCCACGCCAGCGAGCGGAAGCCCGCCGGCACGCCGTCACCACGGAACTCATCGAACAGCTCGAGCGCCTCGAGCAGTTCGCCCGCACTCGCCCGCAACACGGCCTCGACGCGCGCGGCGTGCATGTCCGTGGGCACCAGCAGCGCGAGGTCCACGCTCGCCGCCGGAAACGTGGGCAGCGGCGAGAAGCGCACGGCCGCGTGCGCGGGTGGCACGCGCGTGACCTCGGCGGCGTGCGCGTGCGTCCCGGCCGGTGCAACGTCGTCGGAGCGCATCACACCGAGCGTGAACTCGATCCCCCACGCCGGACTCGACCAGACGGGACGCTCGATGGCGAGCTCGCGCACTTCACCGCGCGCCTCCCCATGCACGTGAATGTGCCACCGTGCGTCACGCTCCGCGTCGGGCACGAGGGCAACGTCCGCACCTGGTGCCGCCGCCAACGCGATGGCCTCGGCGAGCGCCTTCGCGTCCCACGCGTCATACGCCGGCGGTTCGGGCTCGGTAAAGTGCGGCGGACGTGACGCGCCCATGAGCAGCGCGGCGACGCGAATCTCCTCACGCGGCAGCCGGTCGCCCGTCGGCACGAACGCGGCGCCGACTTCGAAGAGGCGCACGTTCCCCTGCATGCGCGACAAGTTGTACTCCGCGCGCGCA
>JALOPN010000008.1 GCA_025453875.1 Gemmatimonadaceae bacterium
TGCGCAGGACCGGATTGAGTGCGGCCATCGGCTCCTGAAAGATCATCGCGACCTCGCGGCCGCGAATCGCTCGCAGTGCGGTCGAACCGAGTTCGGTCAACTCTTGCGTCCGCAGGGTGATGCGGCTTGTGGGCGCGAGGTGGCCACCGTCCGGAAGCAGCTGCAGAATCGAGAGCGCCGTGAGCGTCTTGCCGCAGCCGGACTCACCCACCAGCGCCAGCGTCTCGCCAGCGTGCAGGGTGAACGAGACGCCGTCGACCGCGCGGGCGGGGCCCGTTTCGGTTTCGAAGGCGACGCGCAGATCGTGGACGGTGAGCAGCGGCTGGGTCACACGCCAACCTGTCGTCCGTCGAAGCGCCGGCGCAAGGCATCCGCGAGAGCATTGCAGGTGAGCACGGAGGAAACGACGGCGACGCCGGGGAAGAGGGTCAGCCACCAGCGACGCCCACCGGGTACGTAGCCGTCGCCCAGAATCGTGCCCCAACTCGCTTGCGGGGGTTGCACGCCGAGTCCCAGAAATGACAGCCCGGCTTCGAGCACGATCGCGTTCGCGAGGCCGAGCGTGGCCAGGACGAGCAGCGTGGGCTGCAGGTGCGGCACAACATGTCGCCACAGCACACGCGCTGGCGACGCACCGGCCGCACGCGCCGCGGCGATGAAGTCTCGTCCACACAACGCGCGCACATCGGCACGGACCAGTCGGGCGACATCGTACCAACCGGTGAGTCCGAGCAGCATGATGAGGCCGCTCAAGGGCAGCGATCCCCAGAAGGCCGTGACGACGAGCAGCAGCAGTAATCGCGGAATCGCGAGCAGCACGTCCACGACGCGCATCAGCACGGTGTCCACGATTCCTCCCACGAAGCCCGCGATCGCGCCGATCACGCCGCCGAAACCCACCGCCAGCGCCACACTGAGTGTGCCGACGCCGAGTGAGACGCGGGCGCCGTACAACACGCGGCTGAGCACGTCGCGACCGAGCGGATCGGTGCCGAAGGGGTGCGTCAGTGACGGCGATGAGGCGGTGATCAACCCGTCACTCGGAATCTCATTCGGAGGCACCGGCGCGAGCCACGGCGCGGCCACGGCGATCGACGCAAGCAGCACGACCGCCACCAGCGGCATGCGCAGCGCGTAATCGCGCGTGGAGCGCGACACCCGAGGGGCTTTGCTCTTCGCTGTCGAACTCATCACGCGGCAACGCGGGGATCGAGACGGCGTTGCAGCAGATCCGCGAGCAAGGTGCCGAGCACCGTCATGGCACTGCCGAGGAGCACGGCGGCGGTGACGAGGTCGTAGTCGCGCGCGCTCACCGCCGCGACCGTGGTGTGTCCCATGCCGGGCCATGCGAAGAGCCGCTCGACGAGGACGGCACCGCCGAGCAACGAGGGAAACGTGAGGCCGGCAAGGCCGATGACGGGTGTGAGGGCGGAACGCCATGCGTGCCAGCGCACGCGCCATGGCGAGAGTCCCTTCGCGCGCGCCGTGCGCACGTGTGCCTCGCGCCACGCTTCGCGCATGCTGGCCCGCTGGAAGCGGGAGAAGAGTGCGGTGCCGACGAGCGACAGCGTCAGCCACGGCAAGACGAGGTGGCGCGCGCGATCCTCGAGCCGCTCACCAAACGTCAGATATTCGTGCGTCGCCTCGACGATGCCTCCCGCCGGCAACCACTGCAACTCCTGCGCAAAAAGCTGCAGCAGCAGCATGCCAAGCCAGAACTCGGGGAGCGAGTAGACGACGAGCGACACCGTACTCGCCGCCTCGTCGCCGAGTGTGCCGATTCGTGAGCCTTGCCACGCACCGAGTGCCATGCCCGCCGCGAGGCTCGTGAGCAGGGCGAGTGACATGAGGCCGAGTGTGCGGGGAAGCGCCTCGCGCAGCACGTGGGCGACGGGCCGTTGCTGCATGGTGGACCAGCCGAGATTGCCTCGGACGACAAGGCCGAGCCAGCGGGCGTACTGCACCAGCATCGGCTGATCGAGACCACGTTGCGCGCGCAGCGCGTCGGCCGCCGCTTTCGACAGGCCGACGCCGTCCAACTGCCGGCTGTACGGATCGCCCGGGGCGAGCCGGAGCAACAGGAACGTCAGTGTCGCCGCCGCCCAGACTACCGCGAACGCCTGCAGCAATCGGGCGACGATACGGTGTCGCCGCCCTCCTGTCGAACGTGTGTCGCGCACCGGTCAGCGTGCGGATGGGAGGCCCAGCCGGTCACGCGGCAGCTGCTGACCCGGCTTCACCGACCACGACGCGAGGTCGTTCCACCACCCGAGCGGCGAGGGCGTGCCGATGTCGAGGCGGTTGTGTACGCCAGCCAGCACCTCGTCTTCGACGAGCCAGATGGCCGGGGCGTCGTCGACGATCGCCTGTGCGACGCGACGAATCAACGAGGCGCGTCGCGTGGCGTCGAAGGTGTCGAGCAGCGAATCGACCATCGCGTCCACGGTGGCGTTGCCGTAGCGCCCGTAGTTGCTCTCCACGGCGTTGGTACGCCACACCTGTCGCAGTCCGACCAGCCCGGGCGAGAGCGTCCATCCGTTGGTGACCGCGTCGAAGCGTCCCTGCGACAGGCGCTCGACGAGTGCGTCAACCTCGGACACCTGCACCGTGGCTTCGGCGCCGATGACGCGCCATTGATCCTGCAGCAGCACGGCAATCCGCTGTCGATTCTCGCTCACGCCCGGCACCAGCAGTTCGACGCGAAGGCGTTCCGTCCCGCGCCGACGCACCCCGTCGGCCCCGGGCTGCCAGCCAGCGGAGTCGAGCAAGGCCTTCGCGGCGGCCGTGTCGAACGGCAGCGCACGCACGGAATCCGGCACAGGGCGCGCTCCGCGCGGAATGGGGCCGACGGCGACGCGGCCGATCGTGTCATACACCGCCCGTACGATGCGCTCGGTGTTTGTGGCCATCGACAGCGCGCGACGCACACGCGCATCGCCCAAAACAGGGTGCGGATCGCGCTTCGAGCCCGGGCGGCGCAAGTTGAACGTGAGCAGCTGATACCGCAGCGACGGATAGCGCTCGAGTCGTGCCGTCGTCGACGCCGCCACGTCCGGCAGCGACTGTGCGAGGAGCGGCGCGACGAAGTCCGTTTCGCCGCTGGCCAGTCGAACCAGCGCCGGACCGGTCTGCTGAAACAGCTCGTAGACGACGCGATCGAGTGTCGGCCGTCCGCGGAAATTCGCGGTGTCGGCGATCAGCTCGATGCGACCATCCGCCGTCCATCGCACGAAGCGAAACCGTCCCGTGCCGATCGGCGCGCGCGCGAGGGGCGACACATGTGGTGTACCGCATCGTAGAACTGCTGCGGTGCACGACGGCGAAACCAGAACGTGGCCGTGGCCGCGTCGGGTGTGGTGACGGAATCGATGTTGGCCAGCAAGTTGGCGACGTACGAACCGACCGCCGGGTTCGTGTACAACGCGTACGTCCGCGCCACATCCGCACCCGTGACTGGCGTGCCGTCGTGCCAGCGTGCTCGCGGATCGAGCGTGAAGCGAATCGAGAGCGAGTCATTCGCCCATGTCCAAGCGCTCGCCAGACGCGGCGTGAACCCGCGGTCATCGTCCACGTCGAGCGTTGGTGCGATGTCGGCCAGTCGGTCATGCAACACTTCCATCACCGCCTGCTCGTGCTCGCTGGAGACGAGGGGCGGCAGGAGCGTCTTCGGCTCGCCGATGAGCCCGATGAGCACCGTGCCGCCGGTGGCGCTGTCGCGGTTCGCATCGGCCGGTGCAGAATCGCCACCGCACGCGGACGCGACCACCAGACCGGCGAGCGCGAGACGGAGGGTCCGCGAGCCACCGTGTGCTGCATGAACAAACGGTGAAGCAACGCGCGACGACAGCGAGACGACACGGCGTGCAACGCGGATCGGAAGGCGAAGCATCGGAGGGGGAGGCGAAGGAGAGGCTGTGCGACGGCGCACGCCAGACCAGCAGGGGCAGTGGCTCGCGCGAACGATGCGCTTGTTTGCTCAGCGACGCCAGAGCCACGCGGGCGCGTCGAGCACGGCGTGATGCCGCGCGACATCCAACGTGACGCGATCGTCCTCATCGCGGCGATCAGGCATGGCCGAGGGGCGCGCGTCGGGTGCCGCGCCGAAGGCGTCCTCGAGCGCGCTGCGGCCACGCTGCCGCCAAAGATCCAGCGACTCGTCGGGTCGCGGCACATCGCGACGGCAGCGCGCTGCCAGGTCACCCTGCCCGGACTGCGCAGGCACCGGCACGAGGTCGGAGAGCGACGTACCCGCGGGCGTTGCGAGCGCGTCGCCATAGCGGAACGCGTTCAGCCGCGCCTGCGTGTCGCGCAGCAGGATGCTGCCGTGCTGCAGATACGCGGTGGGCGTCCGCCAGACGGCGCTCCCGACGAGCTTCCGACCCGCCACGGCGATTTCACCCGGTGCTGGCGCACCGAAGCACGCGAGGCCATCGGGCGGGACGGCCGCGCCGTCGTCCACCAGCGTCGCCGCAACACCCAGTGCGCGCAGCGCCGCCAGCAGCCGGACGTTCACCGCGGCGTAGGCGGCCCGCCAGCCCACGGTGTGCGGCACGGGCAGCGCGACGGCGTAGGTCAGGTCGGCGCCATGCAAGAGCGCGCGACCGCCGGTGGGGCGACGCACCACGTCGAGTCCCGCGGCCTGCATCGCGGCGACGTCCCACGCCGCGGCCACCGTTTCGTGGCGCCCGAAGCTCACCGTCTCTCGCGTCCAGGCGTAGGTGCGGAGCGTGGCCACGCCGGTCCGCGCCGCCCGATCGAGCAGGGCGAGGTCGACCGCCATGTGCCGCACGCCCTCGGCGGCGGCGTCGTGCTGCACGCGCCAGCGCGCGGGCCACCACGCCGGCGGGGAGGCCGAAGCTGGCGCGACAGTGTCGCCCTCGGCGGGAATGGGCGCGAGGATGGCGGACGATGATCGGTTCGGGGACGGCACGATTGTTAACTTAGAGCCGTTGACCCGCCGTTCGCCGCGTCGCTCGCGGCTCCGGCGGGCAACCGCCGGCTCGTTTGCTGGCGCTGTGGTCCCTGCGTCGTTCTCGCCTCGTCCCGTGCTGCCGGCCGCGCCGGCGTTCTGCTTCCGACATGGTTACCCGCACTCGCCCCGCCCTGCAGTTCGACGCCGACGCCTTCGCGCCGCGCCACAACGGTCCAACCCCCGCCGAGCAGCGGGTCATGCTCGATGCCCTGGGCTATCCGTCGCTCGACGCATTCATCGACGCGGTGGTCCCCGAAGCGATTCGCTTCCGCGGTACGCTCTCCGCGGGCGCGCCGCGCAGCGAAGCGCAGGTGCTCGCCGATCTGAAGACGCTCGCCTCGCGCAATCAGCTGTGGCGCTCGTATCTCGGCCTCGGTTACCACGACACCATCACGCCGCCCGTCATTCTGCGCAACGTGATGGAGAATCCGGCCTGGTACACGGCCTACACGCCGTATCAGGCAGAAATCGCGCAGGGGCGCCTCGAAGCGCTGCTCAACTACCAGACAGTCATCGCCGATCTCACCGGCCTGGAGATCGCCAACGCGTCGCTGCTCGACGAAGGCACGGCCGCGGCGGAGGCGATGGCGATGGCGCTCGCCGCGCGTGGTGGCGCCGGCAAGCAGACGTTCTTCATCGCGCACGATTGCCACCCGCAGACCATCGAGGTGGTGCGTGCGCGCGCTGAAGCACGCGGGGTCACGGTCGTGGTCGGTGATGCACTGACGGCCGCGTTCGACGCGTCGGTGTTTGGCGTGCTGCTGCAGTACCCCGGCACGGACGGTGCCGTGCACGATTATCGTGCCGCGTGCGAGCGCGCGCACGCGGTGAATGCGCTCGTGACGGTCGCGACGGATCTGCTCGCGCTCACACTCCTGACGCCGCCGGGTGAATGGGGCGCTGATGTCGCGGTCGGCAGTGCCCAGCGCTTCGGGGTGCCGCTCGGCTATGGCGGACCGCACGCGGCGTTCTTCGCGACGCGCGACGAATACAAGCGACAGATCCCCGGGCGCATCATCGGCGTTTCGCGCGATGCCGACGGCAAGCCGGCGCTGCGCATGGCGCTGCAGACGCGTGAGCAGCACATCCGTCGTGAGAAGGCCACGAGCAACGTGTGCACGGCGCAGGTGCTGCTCGCCGTGATGGCCGGATGCTACGCCGTGTACCACGGGCCGGAGGGGCTGCGCCGCATCGCCGAGCGCGTGCACGGGCTCGCGGTCGTGCTCGCGGCGGGTCTCGAGCGGCTCGGACTGCACGTCACGCATGAGCAGTACTTCGACACGCTCCGCGTGGAGGTGGGCGCGCATGGGCAGGAGGACATCCTCGCGTCGGCCGCCGCACATCGCATCAACCTGCGTGTGCTCGAACCCGGGACGCTCGGCGTGGCGCTCGACGAAACGGTCACGCCCGAGGACATCGTCACGCTCTGGACGGTGTTCAACACCGGGACCCCCGTCGACTTCACCATCGACGACGTCGCCGGTGAGGTCGATCCGCGCTTCGACGAGCGCTTCGCGCGTACGTCGCCGTATCTCACCCATCCGGTCTTCTCGCGCTATCACAGCGAGACGGAGATGCTGCGTTACCTGCATTCGCTGCAGGCGAAGGACTTCTCGCTCGTGCACGGCATGATCCCGCTGGGCTCGTGCACGATGAAGCTCAATGCGACGGCCGAGATGATCCCGGTCACGTGGCCGGAGTTCGGAAAGCTGCACCCCATGGCGCCGGCCGAGCAGGCGCAGGGGTACGCGGCAATGTTTGCGGAGCTCGAGCGTGATCTCGCCGACATCACGGGCTTCGCCGCCGTGTCGTTGCAGCCGAATGCCGGGTCACAAGGCGAGTACACCGGCCTGCTGGTCATTCGCGCCTACCACCAGGCGCGTGGTGAAGCGCACCGTGATGTGTGTCTCATTCCGCAGTCGGCGCACGGCACCAACCCCGCGAGTGCCGTCATGGCCGGCATGCGCGTGGTCGTGGTGAAGACCGATGCGAACGGCAACGTCGACGTCGATGATCTGCAGCAGAAGGCCGTGCAGCACAGCCACGAGTTGGCCGCGCTCATGGTCACGTACCCGAGCACACACGGCGTTTTCGAGACGCGCATCAAGGACATCTGCGCCATCGTGCACGAGCACGGTGGTCAGGTCTACATGGACGGCGCGAACATGAACGCGATGGTGGGCGTGTCGCGTCCCGGCGATCTCGGGGCCGACGTGTGCCACCTCAACCTGCACAAGACGTTCTGCATTCCGCACGGCGGTGGTGGACCGGGGATGGGCCCCATCGGCGTCGCGCCGCAGCTCGCGCCGTTCCTTCCGGGGCATCCGCTCGTGCAGACGGGAGGTGCGCAGGCCATCGGTCCGGTCTCGGCGGCTCCCTGGGGGAGCGCGAGCATCCTGCCGATCTCGTACGTCTACATCAAGCTCATGGGCGGCGTCGGACTCGCCGAAGCGACCAAGCTCGCGATTCTCAATGCGAACTACATCGCGAAGCGCCTCGAAACGCACTATCCCGTGCTGTACCGTGGACAGCACGGCCTCGTGGCGCACGAGTGCATCCTCGACACGCGCGGATTCAAGCAGAGCGCCGGCGTCGAGGTGGAGGACATCGCCAAGCGCCTGATGGATTACGGGTTCCACGCGCCGACGATGTCGTTCCCGGTGGCGGGCACGGTCATGGTCGAGCCGACGGAGAGCGAGTCGCTCGCGGAGCTCGATCGCTTCATCGAGGCGATGATCGGCATTCGTGAAGAGATCGCGCAGGTCGAGCGCGGCGAGCAGCCGCGTGAGGGCAACGTGCTCAAGCATGCGCCGCACACCGCCGCGCACGTCACGGCCGATGTCTGGGAGCGTCCCTACACGCGCTCACAGGCGGCCTGGCCCACCGCGCACACGCGCGACCGCAAGTTCTGGCCGTCGGTGGCGCGCGTCGAGAGCGCGTACGGCGACCGCAATCTCGTCTGCTCGTGCCTGCCGATCGAGGAGTACTCGGCGTCGGCGTGATCTGCGGACTCTGAGCGGCTTGAAGGCGAGCCAAAGAACAACCGAAGAATAACCAAGAAGAGCAACTCACCCCGGGTCGCGAGTGCGACGCTGCGGTGAGTTGCTCTTCTTGGTTTTTCTTTCGTTCTTCTTGGGTTCGTCTTCCAGCCACTCGGTGGAAGACGGCGGTGATCAGCCGACGAGCGCCTGGTACTCCGCCGCGCTCATGAGCCCCGCGTCGCCGCCGGCGTCGAGCTTGACCTTGATCATCCAGCCACCGCCGTACGGATCGTTGTTGACGAGCGCCGGCTCGCCATCGAGGGCGGCGTTGATCTCGACCACTTCGCCGGTGACCGGCATGAAGAGCTCCGAGACGGCCTTCACGGCTTCGACGGTGCCAAAGACGTCGTGGGCGTTGAAACGAGCGCCCGGCTTGGGCAGGTCGACGTAGACGATGTCGCCGAGTTCACCCTGCGCATAGTCGGTGATGCCCACGAGCACGACGCCGTCGTCGGCGGTCGACTTCACGTACTCGTGTTCCTTGGTGTATCGCAGGTCGGCGGGGATGTTCGACACGGGTGGTGCTCCGTCGGGAGAGATGGGATCAGGCCGGTCGCGCGCCAGGAGGGCGCGCCACACGTCGTGCACCTGGTGCACCAGCGCCTCGCGGGTTCCGTCGTTCCGGATGACCCACGTGGCGCGGGCGCGCTTGGGCGCGGCGTCGGCCTGTGCCGTCATCATCGCCCGTGCGTCGGCTTCAGGCAAGCCACGATCGTGCATCAGCCGCGCGAGACGCACCGATTCGTCGGCGTCCACGAACACGATGGCGTCGAACTGATCGGCCAGACCGGCCTCGAAGAGCAGCGGAATCTCGTCGATGAGGACCGTCACACCCTCGGCGGCGGCCTGCGCGGCGCGTTCGGAACGCAGCCGGCCGACCTCCGGGTGCACGATGGCGTTCAGGTCGGCGCGGGCTGCGGCGTCGCGAAAGACGATCCCGCGCAGGGCGGCGCGGTCGAGGGTGCCATCTGGCTGGAGCACGTCCTCGCCGAACCGCGCCACGATGGCGGCGAGCGCCGTGGTCCCCGGCGCGACGGCTTCGCGGGCGAGCACGTCGGCGTCGACCACGCGGGCGCCGAGCTCGGCGAAGAGCCGAGCAACACTCGATTTCCCGCTCGCGATGTTCCCGGTGAGGCCGACGCGCCGCATCCCCGAAAAGTAGACGCGGGGCTGCCGGCCTGCGCCGTCAGCCCCGCTGGACGAGTTCCGAAGTCCGGATGGCTCACGCCGCCGCGGCTTCGTCCTCGTCGTGTTCACCGATGAGTGCATCCCGACGCCGGTCGCGTGTGACGAGCAGCTCCTGAATCACCCACGCCGCGCCACCCTTGAGGCGAATCTGATGCGGCGTACAGCCGAGGTAGCGCTGACACGTGTTGCGGAACGCGCTGCCCGACGGGAAGTCGAGGGCGCTGGCCACACCGTCGGCGCTGCGCGACCCATCCTCGAGCATGCTGGCGGCCACCACGAGGCGACCCCACGTCAGCAACTGGTGCGGCGGCGGGAGCTGCGCGCCTTCGAGTCGCTTCGAGAGCAGACGCCGCGAGACGGCGATCATGCGCGCGAGACTGTCGGGCGTGAGGCGTTCGTGGGCGCGCGTCACCGAGAGCATGACCGCATCGCGCACCACCGAGCGGAAGCCGGCGAGATGCGGACGCAGCAGACTCGACACGCTGCGCGCTTCGGCCTGATCGAGCAGGGCGGTCAGCTGGGCCGGCGAGTCGGTCTCTTCGGCGACGATGAGCACGTCGATGCCGCAGCGACCGGCGTCGAACATGTCTCGTGCACGTTCGCGGTTGAGGTCGACGTAGGCGACGAGTGCGGCGCGTGGCACGCGCACACGCAGCTGACGGACACGCTCGAAGTCGGCGCGTCCGTCGACGTAGAGGTCGAAGACGACCACGTTGATCGGTCCGCGCTCGCAGGCGCGTGTCAGCGAGGTCCAGTCCTCGCACGGCACGAACCGGTAGCGGTCGCGGGCCGCCTGACGCAGGCGCGCGAGACGCGTCTCGTGCGCGAGCAGTGTTGCAATCACACCCATGGCACAGACCGGAAGGTCGGAGGGAACGGGAACAGCATCGCCCTCAAGACGCCGGAACTGCCGCGCGCGTAACGCGCTATCACAATACTCGCGTGTGCGCCGCCGCGATCTCCATCGAGCGAACGACGCGTAATCCCGTCAGACCGTCACAGTCCCGGCATTCGCGTCACACGCCATCGCTCTGGAAGAGCCGCCCCTGGGCAGCGTCGGCGCGGGGCACGATGTGGCAGGCGCGACAGCGCGCTTCATACGCGTCGGCGGCCCCGACCATGATCGTGGGCGACTCGTACGGTGCGGGGCGCCCGTCGATGAGCCGCTGATTGCGACTCGCCGCGCTGCCGCACAACACGCAGATCGCGTGCAGCTTGTCCACGAGTTCGGCGACGGCCATCAGTTGCGGCATCGCGCCGAAGGGTTCGCCGCGAAAATCGGTGTCCGTCCCGGCGAGAATGACGCGGCGGCCGCGCTCCGCTAGTGCGGTGGCGACCGCCACGATCCCCGCGTCGAGAAACTGGGCTTCATCGATCGCGATCACGTGCGCCGTTGGATCGACGCGCTGCGCAATCTGCGCCGACGAATCGACCGGTACCGCTTCGAGCGATCGACGATCGTGACTCGAAATGGCCCAGAGGCCCGCGTAGCGATCGTCCAGGTGCGACTTGAACACCTGGACGCGCTTGCGAGCGATGGTCGCGCGGCGCACGCGACGCATCAGCTCCTCTGACTTCCCACTGAACATCACACCGGCAATCACCTCGATCCAGCCGCCGGAGGCGTGAAAGCCGGTCCCCATCACGCGTCGCGTCCTCCGTCGCGCTGGAACGGCAGGCCGCCGCGGCGATCCCGCGGCGCCGGACGCTGCGCACGCGAGAGCTGCTCACCGCGCGAGGCCCACTCACGCCGAGGTTCCGTACGCTCCGATGGCGCCCGATCGCCGAAGGCGCGACGCGCTTCATCGCCGCGTGGACCGCGTGCCCCGCCGAAGCCACCGCGCTCGCGGTCGCCGAAGCTGCGGTCGCCACCACCGCGGTTGCCGCCGAAGCTGCGTTCACCGCGGTCGCGGTTGCCGCCGAAGCTGCGCTCGCCACCCTCCCGGTTGCCGCCGAAGCTGCGCTCGCCGCGGTCGCGGTTGCCGCCAAAGCTGCGCTCGCCACCACTCCGTTCCGCGCCGCCACGTGCGCCGCCGAACCCGCCGCGCGATGCGCCGCGGTCTTCCCACCCGCGTCCATCCCGGGCAGCGCCGCGATCGCCACCGCGCTCACGCGGCGGACCACTGCGCGGACCGCGGTCACCCCCACGTCCGCCGCGGTCGAAGCTGCGAGGGCCGCGCTCCGGACGCTCGCTGCGCCCACCGGCGAAACCGGCGTGGCCACCAGCGCCCCGCTCGTCGCGCCGAACGTGCAACTGGCGACCACGCACCGTCACGCCCGTCAGGCGCGAGATGATCGTGTCTGCCGCATCCGCTGCCACGTCAACGAGCGTATGTGACTCGAACACGTCGATGTTGCCGATCTTGTCGCCCGGCAATCCGGACTCGCCGGCAATCGCGCCCAGCAGATCGCCGGGACGCACATTGTCGCGCTTGCCCACATTGAAGAACAGGCGGGTCTTGCTGCCATCGGTCGACGCATCCGCGGCACCGAGCGCGGCAATCGCGGCAACGTGCGCCGGCGCCGCGAAGATCGCGCGTGAACCCGACGCCGTCGCGCGCGCCACGTGGAGCGCGCGACGCGCCTCGTCGAACAGGTGCACCGCCGCGGCGGCCACCTCGAGGGCGTCGTGGTCGTCGAGCAGTGGAGCGACGAGCGCAAGATCCGCCGCGCTCACACCGGGCGCCGCGAGGCGCGCGCGCAGCGCCGCCTGCACGGCATCGGCCGCGGCCGTGCTGCGCACGAGCGTCACGTCGAGCGTGAGCGGACGTGCGGCACCACCGCTGACGGCCGTCATGGCCGGCACGTCGGTAGCGTCGATGAGAAACAGGACGTGGACCGGCTCGACCGACAGGGCGGCCGCGAGCGCATCGCTCGTCGTCGGCGCGCCCCAACCGATGACCGCAGCCGTGTGCTGTGCAGGCTCGCGGCGCACGACCTGCACGCGCTGGCCATCGACGAGGACACCGAGGGCCGCCAGCGCCTCGCGCGCATCCGCCTCGGCCACCGGCGTGGGCGCCACGATGGCGAGTGACGGCGGATCACGTTCATCGAGGAACGCCCGCAGCGCAGCGACCCGCGCGTTGGGGGCGCAGACGAGATAGTGCGGCGTGATCGAGAAGCTGACGGTGGACGGCTTGACCAGCGGCGTCACGTGGCGCGCCTTGCGCAGATGGCGCTCGAGGAACGCCTCGACCGCGCTGTCCCCCTCGCTCGAGATGGAGGCGACGCGCACCGCGCCGGACGGCGCGTCGGCCAGCGCCGATTCGATCGCGTTCGTCGTGTCCTCGCTACCGAGCATTTCATCGAGCCCGAGCAGGACGACGGCTTGCACATCGCTCACCGAGATCGCGCCGGCGCGGCGCAGGGCGGCGAGGTCCGACGGGGTCGCCACGGCGACCGCGACCGCTCCCATGCCGAGGACGCGCTTGGCACGATCGACCGCCGACACGGGCACCACGCGCAGCGCGGCATCGTCGAGCAGGGCGCGCGCTTCCTGCGTCGCCTGCGTCACCGCGGCCGCCGAGGGCGCGAGCACCAAACAGGCCGGAGCCGAGGCGGCACCGCCTTGGCGACTGCGCTCCACCCCGGGGCGCAACGCCGCTTGCATCGTTCGCGGCTCGAGGCCGCCCAACACCACCACCTGCTGGCTACGCGTGCCGCCAGCCGCGCCGGAATCTCCGTCCGGCGTCAGTCCCACCCGTTCGTCGCTCACGTCCTGCTCCCGTCAGTTGTAAAGCAGCAGTTGCTGCCAGCAACACCGTCGCCCGGCGACGGTGCGGAGCGTCAAGGCGCTCCCCATTGGCGTCCGCGTGGCGGCGCCAAGTAAGTTGTGCGCGACCCGCTCGGGGCTCGTGCACCGTGTGGAACCTAGCGGATCGGGTCGGCAATCTCCATCGCCGACGCCTCTTCCGTTCCGCCCTCGCCCTTCGCTCGCCGACATGTCGCGTCCGTTCACACCATCGCCCAACATCGTTCGCCTCAAGGAATCCGCCACGCTCGCGGTCGCCGCGCGGGCTCGTGCGCTGCGAGCGCAAGGCATTCCGGTCATCGATCTCGGCGCCGGTGAACCCGACTTCGACACGCCCGCCTTCATTCGCCAGGCGGCCGCCGCCGCTGTCGAAGCGGGGGCGACACGCTACACGGCCACCGAGGGGATTCCCCCGCTGCGGGACGCCATCGCGGCGGAAGCCAATCGGTGGCTGCCCGCCGGCGCGACGCCGTTCTCGGCGAGCGAGGTCGTCGTCTCCAACGGCAGCAAGCAGTCGCTCTACAATGCCTGCGTCGCGCTCTTCGGTCCGGGCGACGAAGTCCTCGTGCCGACGCCGAGCTGGACGAGCTACTACGAAATGCTCGAGCTCGCGCGCACGACGGCCGTGCCCGTGTTCGGCCAGGCGGCCAACGGATTGAAGGTGACGGCGGACGAACTCGAGCGGGCGGCCACGCCGCGTACGCGCGGCCTCATGCTCAATTCTCCGTGCAATCCCACCGGTGCCGTCTACTCGCGTCACGAACTCGAGGAGATTCTGGCACTCGCCGATCGTCATGGGTGGTGGGTGATCAGCGACGAGATCTATCGCCGCATCGCCTACGACGGTGAGGCGTTGTCGCTGTCGCAGCTCGATGCACCGCGTGATCGACTCGTGCTGATCAACGGCGTCGCGAAGGCCTACGCGATGACCGGGTGGCGTATTGGCTGGTCCATTGCCCCCGTCGCGCTGAGCAAGGCGATGACGGCCGTGCAGTCACACGCCACCTCGAATCCGGCGGCGGTGTCGCAGCACGCGGCGCTGGCGGCGTTGACTCGACTCGACGAGTCGGACGCCGCGGTCAAGACGATGGTCGCCGCGTTCCACGCGCGGCGCGACGCCGTGCTCGACGCGCTTGGTGCGCTCGCGCCGCGCGCCGTGCATCCGGCGGGCGCGTTCTACCTCTACCTCGATGTGTCGTCGGTTGGTGGCGACGACCCGGGCGCGGCGTTCGCCGCGGCGCTGCTCGATCGCTACCAGGTCGCCGTCGTCCCCGGCAGCGGTTTCTACACGCCCGGCTGGATCCGGGCCTCCTACGCCACGGCGCAGGCCACTGCCGTCGAAGGCGTCCAGCGCATCGTGCGCCTGCTCACCGAAGGCCTCTGACACCGGAGAACTCCATGATCACGACGCTCGTGCTCGTTCAGGCGGATCCCAAGCGGATTCGCGAGTGCGCCGAAACGCTCGCCGGCATCGATGGGGTGCCCGAGGTCTACTCCGTCTCGGGGGCGTGGGATCTCGTCGCGATCCTGCGTGTGCCCGATCTCGATCGCGTCGCGGAGATCGTGACGCACGAGTTCGCGAACGTGCCCGGCATCGAGCGGACGCAGACGCTCACGGCGTTTCGCACGTACAGCAAGGGTGATCTCGCGCAGGCGTGGGATATCGGCGTCGAATGACGTCAGGCCACGAGGCGCTGTGAGCTGCCTCAGAACACGCAGCGATTGCCGTTGAAGCGATAGGTCTCGCGCCACGAGTCGTTCTGGTAGCGCAGGACGCTCGTGTAGGCCGCGAACGGCCCCGGATCCTCGAGGCCGAACAACAGCTCGGGCACGCCATCGTCATCGACATCGAGGTAGTCGAGAAAGACCTGTTTGCGCGCCGACCGGATGGAGCCGATGGTCGAGAAGGAGAACGTTGGCCGCACGCCGAAGTTGCCGCGGTCGAGCACCACGATGAACTGTCGAGGACGCTCGCCGAAGGCGGGGATCGAGTCGGGCAACGGGGTCGGATCGTTGTACTCCACCACGAGCGTGTTGCCACCGTTGATGCCAGTGGGCACCTGCGTGACCCGACGGTTGTACCGCGAGAGCTGGCCGGGCGGAATCCCCGACGACGGCGCGACCAGCGTGCCGATGTTCGCCAGCGCACGCTCGACCTCGTCCGACGACATGAGGCCTTCGGACTTGAGTGGAGGGCGGGGGCCATTCGTGGCGAACGCACCGAGGGCTTCACTCGCGAGCCCCGTCTTGAGCGCGCGGCCAACGGGCACCACCACCGGACACGACAACGAGTCCAGCGGCGCCGCGCCCGGTTGCCACATGCCGCGGAACATGCGCATCGAATCGACCACGCGACTGCCGCGCAGCACCGCGAGCGACTGCCCGGACTGCATGTAGCTGCGGTCGATCGCCCGCCACGCTTGCGCCGACAGGTTCAGTCCCGAGATGCCACTGGCGCCAATCGCGGCGATGGGAATGGTGACCGCGCCACTCGCGTCGGGGATGACGCGAAAGAGCAGCGTGGGACGCGACGCGAGGAACACGCTGTCACGCTCCCAGCGCGACGGGCCGGCGTCACCCCCGAAGAGCCGGGGCTGGCCGCCCTCACCGCAGGCGCTCGCGAGCACGAGCGCGCCAAGCGACAGCACGGCGCGCACGGAAGGTCGAAGAGGGATCGGGAAGCGGGGCACGCGCAGAGACAAGGGCGAGACTCGGGCAGAAGGTCCGTCGGGAAAGACCGGAACAGCAACAAGATCGGCACGACCGGGCGCGAACGCCACGCCGGTACGCCGAGGCGGTGCGCCGAGGCGGTTCCCCGAGGCGGTTCCCCGAGGCGGTTCCCCGAGGCGGTGCGCCGAGGCGACCGCTCGACGGGTTGCACATCAGCGAGACGACGGACGGACGTCACAGGGCACGGCGTCGCGTCTGACGCCCCCGCTTGGCCATCGGGAACGCTAGGTTACCCCTCCGTCGCTCTCCCTTCGCATGCGCCTGATTCACCTCTCCGATCTGCACCTCGGCTATCGCCAGTACGCCCGCCAGACCCCGGCCGGGGTCAATCAGCGCGAAGCGGACGTGGCCGCCACCTGCGCCCGCGCGATCGAGGCGGTCATCGCGCGGCGTCCCGACGTGGTGCTCGTCGGTGGCGATGTGTTCCACTCGGTGCGCCCACCCAACACGGCCATTCTCGACGCATTCCGGCTCTTCGGGCGGTTGCGCAGCGCGCTGCCCGACACCGAGGTGATCATGATCGCCGGCAACCACGATGTGCCGCGATCGAGCGACGCCGGCTGCATCCTGCAGCTGTTCGAGGAGCTGGGTGTGCAGGTGGTGTTCCGTGCGCCGCGACGCATCGTGCTACCGCGCCATGATGCCGCCGTGCTGGCGGTGCCATTCGCGGCGCCGGGCACGGCGCCGGCCGCGCGTGAGTACGCCAGCGATCCGGCGTGCCGTTGGAACATCCTGCTCGTGCACGATGAAGTCACGGGACTGCTCGGCGCGTCGCCCGAAACGCGGGCCGTGGCGCCGGTCGATCCCGAAGTGTTCGGGCGTGCCGCATGGGACTACGTGGCACTCGGGCACTATCACGTGTATCGCGACGTCCCGGTGCTCGAACAGGGGACGGGGCGCACCATTCCGGCGTACTACAGCGGCTCGCTCGACTACACCAGCACCAATCCCTGGGCCGATGTGCGCGAGGAGCTGTTGCGGCATGGCGCGACGGCAGGGCAGGGGAAGGGCTTCATCGAGCATGACCTCGCGACGCAAACGCACACGTTTCACCCGGTCGCTTGCGCGCGACGTCTGCTCGATCTCACGCGTATCGACGCGGCCGGTTGCACGGCCGCCGAGCTCGACGATCGCATCGCGCAGGTCATCGGAGAAGCGGGGCGCGCCATCGATGATGCCATCGTTCGCCTCGTCATCACGAACGCGTCGCGCCACGTGGTGCGGACGCTCGACTACACCGCGCTCCGCGACGTGCGCCGCCGCGCGCTGCACTTTCAGCTTGATGCGCGCCGCCCGGTCGTGACGAACCACGCCGGCAGTGCCGCACCGGGCCGACGCATCACGCTGCGTGATCGCCTCGCCGAGCGACTGCGCGCGCGACCGCTGGCACCCGGACTCGATCGTGAGCGTCTCGTCACCCTTGGCCTCGGGTATCTCGAACGCGCCAATGAAGTCGCGATGGCATCCATGCCCGTGACGGAGAGCTGAACGTGCGCCTGCACGCACTCCGCCTGCGGAATTTTCGCCAGCACGTCGAGACGGACATCCGATTCGCGCCCGGGCTGACCGGCATCATCGGGCCCAATGGCGCCGGCAAGTCCACGATTCTCGAAGCCATCGCGTGGGCGTTGTACGGCAACAGTGCGGCGCGTGGCACGCGTGACTCCATTCGCCACGCGCGATCACCCGATGCCACGGTCCGTGTCGAGCTCGAGTTTGAACTCGGGCCGCACCGCTATCGCGTGGAGCGCACGCTCAAGAGTGCGGAGCTGCATCAGGATGGCGTCGCGGTCGCGGGTGGCATCAAGGCGACGAATGAGCTGCTGCAACGTCGGCTTGGCATGTCGCGCGGTGAGTTCTTCAACACGTACTTCACGGGGCAGAAGGAACTCGACGTGATGGCCGCGCTCGGGCCGACGGATCGGGCGCGCTTCCTGGCCCGCGTGCTCGGCTACGATCGGCTCACGGGAGCGCAGGAGCTCCTGCGCGACAAGCGACGGGAGCTCGTGGCGGAGCTCACCGGCCTGCGCAGCGGCATGCCCGATCCGGACGCCGTCGCGGTACGTGAACGCGAAGCCGGAGTCGCGCTCCGTGAAGCGCGCGCGGCGCTGTCCGTCCGCGAGACGGCGTGGCGTGACGCGATCGCGCACCGTGATGCGCTCGCTCCCACGTGGGAAGGGAGCGAAGCCGCGCGTGAGCGCGCACGTGGGCTCGACGCCGAGCGGCAACTCGCCGAGCAGGCGTTGGCGGCCGTCACCCACGAGGTGACGCGCCTGCAGGACGAGTACACGACGCTCGACACGGCGCGCCGTGAGCTGGAGCCGTTGCTGTCCCAGCTCGGGATGCGTGACGCGCAGCGCGCCGCGCTCGATGCGCTCGAAGGGCTGGCAGCGCAGGACGCCGAGCGACGCGCGTTGACGTCACGCGCGGAGGCGCTGCGCGACGAAGCGGCGCGGCTCGACGAACGCCTCGAGAAGCTGGAGTCGGCGCCTGCGTTCGACCGGGAAGCGCGGCCAGCGCTCGAGGCACTCCGTGCGCAGGTCCACGAATCGGATCGGCTGGTGACGGACGCGCGGACCCTCTGGGCCCGTGATCGGCAGGAGGCGGAGACGAGGCTCGACGCGTTGCGTTTGCAGCTGGAAGAGCTCACGGCGCAACGCGCCACGCTGGAGGGACTCGGCGAGGAGAGTCCGTGTCCGACCTGCAATCGACCGCTGGGCGCGGCCTTCCGCGAGGTGCTCGCCCTCGTCACGGAGCAGTGCGAGAGCGTGCAGGCGGACGCGGCCTACTTCGGAGATCGCGCGCGACAGCTGACGCAGCCGACGGCTCGCGTGCTCGAACTGGAAGCCCAGCGCACGCACGTGCAGCAGGAGCTCGCGCAGGCCGAGCGGCGCTACGCGCGCATTCAGGCAGCCCTCCAGGAACGTGAACAGCTGCGCCCGCAGCGCGACGCGTTGACGGAGCGTCTGCAGGAGGTCGAAGGCAAGCTCGTGCAGCTGCCGCCCGGCTACGACGCGGACGCGCACCGTGCGGTACGCGCCGAAGTCCGACGGCTGGACGAAATCGCCACGCGTGTGGCCCGCCTGCAGGCGGTGGTCGATCGTGGGGCTGCGCTCGGAGCACGGCAGCGCGAACTGGATGAGCAGCGTGTGCAGGCCACGGCGCGAGTCACCGCGCTCCAGAACGCCCTGCGCACCCTCGCCTTCGATGGTGAAGCCCACGAACGCTTGCGTGTACAGGTGATGCAGGCGACGAACGCTGCGCACGACGCCGAGGTGGCGCGTACCGAGGCCGAGGGCGTGCTGCGTCGCGCCGAACAGCTCGGTGAGGCAGCGCGTCGCGCGCGCACTGAGCTGCTCACGCTGCAGCAGCGAGCGGCTGCGCTCGAGGCGGAGCGCTCCTTGCACGATGAACTCGACGACGAGTTCACGGCGCTGCGGACCGAACTCAACGATCGGCTGCGCCCGGAACTCTCGGAGCTCGCGAGCGGCTTTCTCGAGACGCTCACCGATGGTCGGTACAGCGAGCTGCAACTCGATGACGACTACGCCGTGCGCGTGCTCGAGGACGGGCTCCCCAAGGCGGTCTTGTCGGGTGGTGAAGAGGACATCTGCAACCTCGTGCTTCGTCTCGCGATTTCTCAGATGATCGCCGAGCGCGCCGGCCAGTCGTTCTCGCTGCTCATTCTCGACGAGGTGTTTGGTTCGCTCGATGAATCACGGCGCGAGAATGTGGTCTCGCTGCTGCGTCGGCTGCACGATCGCTTCGAGCAGGTGATGGTGATCACGCACATCGAGGATGTGCGGGAAGGACTCGATCGCGTATTGCGCGTCTCGTATGATGCCGAGCGTGGGACGAGTCACGTTGAAGAAACGGCGGGCGGCGCCGAGGGTGCCGACGCCGCCGCGTGGGCGGTGGAGGCCCTGACATGACGCTGCTGACACGTCCGCCGGTGCCGGCGCGGCCGGCTCGTGGACCGGAAGTGCTGACCGAAGCCGACATCCCGGTGCTCAATCCGTTGTTCGCCGATGCCTTCAGCGACCGTTACCGTCGCGACGGCATGTCGGGTGTGCGCGTTCCTCCACTGAATCCGGCGATCTGGCGCTACGCGCTCGCGGGAGCGGGGGAAGGCGCGCTGGGGTGGCGCGACGAGCGTGGCCAGCTCGTGGCCTTCAACATCGCGCACCGCTCGGGGAGCGAAGGGTGGATGGGACCGCTGTGCGTGCGTCCGGATGCGCAGGGGGCGGGGCTCGGTACGACGATCGTGCGCGCCGGCCTCTCGTGGTTGCGACGTCAAGGCGCACGCGTGATCGGGCTCGAAACGATGCCGCGCACGGTCGACAACATCGGCTTCTACTCCACGCTCGGCTTCGTGCCTGGCGCGCTGACCATCACACTGACCCTCGACGCGGCGTCCGACCGTGAGCCGCCGCGTCTGCTGTCGGCCCTGCAGGGGCTCGAACGCGAGAGTGCGATCGCCGGCTGTCGCGCGCTGACGGCGCAGCTGCTGCCGGGGTATGACTACACGCGGGAGATGCTGCTCACCGATCGGCTGGCGCTTGGCGACACCGTGCTGCTCGGTCCCGTTGACGCGCCAACCGGCTATGCCATCTGCCACTCCGTGCCGCTCGTGGAGGGGCGCGCGCGCGACGAACTGCGCGTCCTCAAGCTGGTGCTCGCGCGTCGCGGCGACGTACCGGTGATGGTGCGGTCACTTGCGGAGTATGCGCGACGCGCGGGCACGGCGCGTGTCGCGCTACGCGTGCAGGGCGACTACGCCGATGCGTATCGCGTCCTCATTGCGCTTGGCGCACGTGTGCGCTGGACCGACCTGCGCATGAGCGTGCACGGCTGGGAAGAGCAGCCGCCCGCGTCCGGGCTCGTGTTGTCGAACTGGGAAATCTGAGGGGCGTCGCGCGAGTCAGGCCCGACGCGCCATCACTTGCCGCGCGATGAATCGTGCGGTTCCGGCGTGCCGCGCACGACGATGCGCCAGATCACGACAAAGACACCGGCGGTGAGCAGCAGATGAATCCAGCCGGGTGCAGTGGTCGTGAACGTGATCGCGGCCCACGCGGCCAGCATCACGATGGCGCCGAGCATCCAGAGGTCCATGAGCGTGTGGTGATGACGGGGCGAACCCTGGTGAGATTGCGCGACGGCGTGTCCGTCGTCTAGCTTCCGGAAGTTAGTCGGCGCCGCGGGATCGCGTCGATGGTATTGGTCGGGACGGAGAGAATCACTTCTTGAGCCGATAAGCTCCTGGAGCAGGCCTGACAAATCCGGTGGACGACATGCCCCAGTGCGGGGAAGTCGGAAACGGGGTGAGGGTCTCATTGTTTCCTGAGGGCTTCAAGAACCCCTCTTCGCTCCCGGTTTTGTCGGCAACGGCTCCGCTTCGGCGGGGCCGTTGTCGTTTGGGGCACCCGTGCGTCGGCGCGTCGCGACGCGCACCGCGGCCACGGTCGGGAACGCCGAGTGCGGATTGGGGGTTTTCATGACCGTGGGCCGTCACCGGCCGGCTCACGGTCGGCGTGGTCGCGCGTCTTCACCGCGCACCCGTGGCCGACCGGCTCGCGGCGCCTGCCGATGGGCGCCATGTTCACCAGGCCGGACCAGACGTCATGCCCATTGTCACCGTGACCCGGCGGCTGCGCTTCAACGCGGCGCACCGGGTGCACAACCCCGCCCTCTCCGACGAGGAGAACACGCGGCTCTTCGGCAAGTGCAACAACCGCAACTGGCACGGGCACAACTACGTGCTCGAAGTGTCGGTGCGCGGCGAGATCGATGCGATCACGGGGTACGTGATCGACCTCGGCATGGTGCGCGATGTCGTGGAGCGCGAGGTGATCGAGAAGACCGATCACCGCAATCTCAATCTCGAAGTGGACTATCTGGCAGGGATCAACCCGACCTCGGAGAACATCGTGGTGGCCATGTGGAACGTGCTCGCGCCGGCGTTGGCGCCAGCGCAGCTGCAGCGCCTCCGTCTCTGGGAGACCGAGAACAACTATGTCGAATACGACGGGGAGTGACCGCATGATCCGGCCGAGCCGCGATCTCATCGATCCTGCGCTGCTGCGCGCTGCGACGGAGCTCGACAGCGATGAGCTGTCGACGCATACCGATCACATGCGCGAGTTCGAGCAGGTCGTGCGTCGTCAGCTGGAGCTGATCGGCGAGGACCCGGAGCGTGAAGGGCTGCAGAAGACGCCGAGCCGCGTGGCCAAGGCGCTGTCGTGGCTCACGCGCGGCTACGAGCTCGATCCGGCCGAGGTGATCGGCGATGCGCTGTTCGCGGAGAACCACGAGAACATGGTGATGGTGCGAGACATCGAGCTCTACTCGATGTGCGAGCATCACATGCTGCCGTTCTTCGGCCGCGCGCACGTGGCCTACATCCCCGATGGCAAGATCGTGGGACTGTCGAAGATCCCGCGCGTGGTGGAAGTGTTCGCGCGTCGCCTGCAGGTGCAGGAGCGGCTCGGCGAGCAGGTGGCGGACGCGCTCGAGGACGTGCTCAAGCCCAAGGGCGTGGGCGTGGTCATCGAGGCCGTGCACCTGTGCATGATGATGCGCGGCGTGGAGAAGCAGAACTCGCGCACCATCACGTCGTCGCTGCGCGGTGTGTTCAAGGACGATGCGCGCACGCGCAGCGAGTTCCTGCGACTCGCGCATCCGAACGGGGCGGGGTATTGAGCCAGGGCCCCGAGACGAGTGAGTCGACGGCCGGCGGCGCAAAGGCGCTCGCCGGCCGTTCGGCTGTGGTGACGGGCGCATCGCGCGGCATCGGCTATGCGGTCGCGGCGGCGCTGACCGCGGCGGGCGTGCGCACGTGGATGGTGGCGCGTGATCCCGCGCGCCTGCACGACGCGGCGCGGCGGCTTGGCAACAACGCCTTCACCGTGCCGTGCGATGTCGCAGACGCCGAAGCCGTCGCGCGCGCCGCCTCGGTGATCGGCGAGTCGCTCGGTGGCGCGCCCGACCTGCTCGTGAACAACGCGGGGCTCTTCCCATTGGCCAGCATCGAGGCCACCAGCCCCGAGGTGTTCGCCGAAACGATGAACGTGAACGTCGTGGCCCCGTTTCGTTTTGTGCGCGCGTTCCTCGGCGACATGCGCGCGCGCGGCACCGGGCACATCGTCACGCTCGGCTCGGTGAGCGACCGGCTCGCGTTTCCCGAGAACGGCGCGTACGCCGCGAGCAAGAACGCGCAGCGCGCGTTCCACGAGGTGCTGCGGCTGGAAGTGCGCGGCAGTGGCGTGCGGACCACGCTCGTGAGCCCGGGGCCGACGGATACGGACATCTGGGACCCGGTCGATCCGGACAACCGCGAGGGCTTCCCGCCGCGGGCGCTGATGCTGCGGGCGGAGGATGTCGCGGAGGCCGTGCTGTGGGCGGTGTCGCGGCCGGCGCATGTCAATATCGAGGAGCTGCGGTTGGCGCGGAGTTGAGCGAACCGCACGCGTCGCCCTTGCGGGGGCGTCACGTGCGGTGCTTGTGTGCAGCATGCATCTCGATCTCATCGAATCACTCCGCTGCCCTCACGGGCACGACGACGGATGGCTGGTGGCCATCCCGACGATGGTTCGAGCGCGCGTGATGTGGTCGGGTGAGATCGGGTGTCCCACGTGCCACGCCGAGTGGACGGTCGACGCAGGCACACTGGATCTCTCGCGTGCACCGACCCGAAGCGAGGCGTCCTCGCAGAAGGAAATGCGTGATCACACCGCCGTGCCGAGCGACGCGGCCGGCACGGTCCCGGATGTGGACGACAACGCCGCGGAAGCACTGCGGAGCGCGGCGCTGCTGAATCTGACCTCACCGGGTGGTGTCGTGCTGCTCGCGGGCGCGCACGCACGACACGCGGCCGCGCTGCGTGACCTCGTGCCCGACCTGCTCGTGCTCGCGCTCAATGCGCCCGACGGCGACGCCGCGCCCCACGGTCAGCTGCGGGCAGACGCACCGTTACCGCTGGGCGTGGGGACGCTCCGCGGCGCGCGCCTCGATGCGACGCACGCCAGTGCGGCGTGGCTGACCTCCGTGGAGCGAGCGGTAGCCAAAGGTGGTCGACTCATTGCGCCCGCGCACGCTGCGCTTCCGGTCGACATGTCGGAGATTGCGCGCGACGAACGCGAATGGGTGGCGGAGATACACGTCGCGGCCAGTGGTCTCGTGCCGCTGCGTCGCGGGGGCGATCCGCTCACCCGCTGACGCGCCACCTTACCGCTTCCGAATCGCAAACACCCGAATCAGTGGCCGCCCGTCGGCATCTTCCATCGCCACTGCGACACGATCGGTGCCCCACGCCGTCGGGGCGAAGGGCTGCGCCGCCCATTCCGTGCGCGGCAGGCGCACTTCATCGCGCCACACGCGATCGGGCCCGAACAGGTCGAACTGCACCATCGTCGTGTCGCTGATCACGCGATACGTCCACGTGGAACCATCGGCGCCCACGCGAAAGTACTCGAACGCGGGACGACGATCAGGGATCTTGCCGGCATCCATGCCCGCTTTCAGCATGGCCTCCGACACCGGCAAGTCGAAACCGTTGCCGCGCATCCCCGCGAGCCGATCGTCGACGAGGCGCTGCTTGTCGCTCGCGCTCACCGGTTCCGGCGTGAACGGCCGCCCGAAGAGCGCGGTGGTGTCGCTCCCGTCCGTCGAGGCGCGCAGCAGGTACTCGCCGGTCCACGTCGTGACGAAGCCGCCCCGCGGATCAGCCTGCTGCACATCCTGCGGAGCGTACGGCACCGGCATGGCCATCAGATACTGCCCCTCTTGGCCAATGCGCCACACGGAGGCATCACGGTCGCGGCGCCGCTCCCACACGAAGACGGTGTCCGCACTCGTGCCCGCAAACGGTGCGCGCACGTACGCTTCCGCCGGACCGCGCGACGTGTCACTCGGCGAATGATTCGCCGGCAGGATCGCGCGCCCCGCACCGTCGACGCCCAGCGGCGACCAGTAGCAGCACGTCGTGGGGCGCGAGCCGATGTACTGCCCGTCGCTGATGCGGAACGTGCTCGCGCGCGCGACCTGGGGGTCCTGCACGAGCAACGTATCGCCCCGCACCGCGAGAAACGCCACACGGAACTCGCCCGGCCCTTCGCCCGCGCGCCCGATGCGCCGCACGAAGCGACCGCTCGCATCGAATACCTTCACGTGCGCGTCACTGCCGCTTTCGCTCACGAGCACCGTGCCGTCAGCGCCGAGCGCGAGGTCCTGCGGATCACCGAGTTCTGCCGAATCGCCTTCCGGCGGTTGGATGTCGAGCAGGCGCTCCAGCGACCACTGTCCGGCTTCCGTTGGTGCGCTCGAGATCGTGCGCACCGCCCCGTTCGGTAGCGTGTCGACGGTGACCAGCGATCCTCCGTCGGGCGATGCGTCCCCGCACGCGCTCACCAGCACGAACACCACCAACGCACCAACGTGTGCACGTCGCACTGTCGCTACCTCACTCCACGTAGAGGCTTTCGATCAGTGCCGCGTTCGTCTTTTCGACGACGCGACGCTTGACGCTGAGCTTCGGCGTCAGCTCCCCGCGCTCGATGCTGAAGTCGTGCTCGAGCAGCCCAACCTTCTTGGGCGTCTCGTAGCTCGCCAGCCCTGTGAGCTCGCCCTTGACCTCCTTCTCCATCTTGGCCTGGATGGTCGGCATCTTGAGCAGCTCCGCGCGACTCGTCCACACGATGTTCTGCTCGGCCGCCCACTTCTCGAGCGGATCCCAATCCGGCACGATGAGCACGATCGGGAACTTGCGCTTGTCGCCGATCATCACGGCCTGACTCACGTACTTGTTGGTCTTGAGCCGGTTCTCGATGGGCTGTGGCGCGATGTTCTTGCCGCCCGCCGTCACGATGATGTCCTTCTTGCGATCGGTGATGCGCAGGAAACCGTCTTCGAGCTCGCCGATGTC
>JALOPN010000400.1 GCA_025453875.1 Gemmatimonadaceae bacterium
ACGTCCGCGTGCGTCGCGTCCACGACGCGCTTGATGCGGAACTCGTCGATGTCGGTCACCACGAGTGAGGCGCCGGCCTCGTACAGCTCCTTCGCGAGGTAGAAGCCCACGTTGCCGCACCCCTGGATGGCCACGCGCTTGCCGGCGAGCGAGTCGCTCCCCCACTTCTGGTGCGCCGACGCCTCGATGGCGCGAAACACGCCGTGCGCGGTGACGCTCGACGGATCACCCGACTTGGAGCCGATGCCGGTGACGTGGCGCGTCTCCATGTGCACGAAGTCCATGTCCTCGACGCTCGTGCCCACATCCTCGGCCGTGATGTAGCGACCGCCGAGCGAATCCACGAAGCGACCGTGCGCGCGGAAGAGCATCTCGCGATTGGTCGTGCGGTTGTCGCCGATCATGACGGCCTTGCCGCCGCCGAGGTTGAGACCGGCGACCGCGTTCTTGTACGTCATGCCGCGCGAGAGACGCAGCGCATCGACGTACGCCTCCTCGTCGGTCTGGTAGTTCCAGAAGCGGAGGCCGCCGAGCGCGGGGCCGAGCGTCGTGTCGTGAATGGCGATGATGCCGCGATAGCCACTGGCCCGGTCGTGACACATCACGACCTGTTCGTGGCCCATCTCGGTGATGCTTTCGAAGAAACGCATGATGGGAAGTCAATCGGTAAGGTGGCCGGCAATGTCCCCACGGGACACGGCGGCAAGCAGATCGCGCGCAATCACGATACGCTGCACCTCGGAGGTGCCCTCGTAGATCGTGGTCACCTTCGCGTCGCGAAAGTGGCGCTCGACCGGGTAGTCGGTCACGTAGCCATAACCGCCGAACACCTGCACGGCTTCGGTGGTGACCCACATGGCGGTCTCGGTGGCAAACAGCTTCGCCATCGAGCTGTAGCGTGTGACGCGCTCGCCGCGCTCCTTCGCCGCCGCGGCGGCGTGCAGGAGCGTACGCGCGGCGGTAAGCCGCGTGGCCATCTCGGCAAGCTTGAACTGGATGGCCTGGAACGAGGCGATCGCCTCGCCGAACTGCTTGCGCTCCGTCGCGTAGCGCGCAGCCGCTTCGAGCGCCGCGCGACCGATGCCGATGGCTTGTGCGGCGATGCCAAGCCGACCGTGATCGAGCGACGCGAGCGCGTACGAGAACCCCTGCCCTTCCTCGCCCAGCAGCCGATCGCCCGGTACGCGGCACTCCTCGAGATTCAGCATCACCGTGGGCGAGGCACGCAGGCCGAGCTTGTCTTCCTTCTTGCCCACCGAAAAGCCCGGCAGGTCGGGGGTGAGGATGAACGTCGAGATGCCCTTCGCGCCACGACGCGCGTCGCTGGTGTCGGTGCGCGCCATGCAGAGGATGACGTCGGCGTGCGTGCCGTGCGTGACCCAGGACTTCGCGCCGGTGATGACCCAGTCATCGCCGTCGCGCACCGCCTGCGCGCGCAGACTCGCCGCGTCGCTCCCCGCTTCCGGTTCCGACAGCGCGAACGCCAGCGAGTTGTGCACACTCATGAGCACGGCGGCGGAGGCATCGGCCACCGCGATCTCCTCGAGTGCGAGCAGGTAGCTCGAGGCGTCGAGCCCGAGACCGTCCCACTGCTCGGGAATGAGCATCCCGAGAAACCCGAGTTCGGCGAGTCGCTGCACGAGCGCGTGATCGAAGCGACCCTCGCGATCGAGCTCGGCGGCGAGCGGCGCGACTTCGCGTTCGGCAAACTCGCGCGGTGAAGGCGAGCAGACTCATCAGGCCGTCCGGTAGTCGTAGAAGCCACGGCCGCTCTTGCGACCGAGCCAGCCGGCGGCGACGTACTTCCGCAGCAGCGGGCAGGCGCGGTACTTCGAGTCGCCGAGCCCCTCGTGCAGCACGTCCATGATGGCGAGGCACGTGTCGAGGCCGATGAAGTCGGCGAGCGTGAGCGGACCCATGGGATGGTTCATGCCGAGCTTCATCACCGTGTCGATCGCGTCGGGCGTGCCCACGCCTTCCATGACGCAGTAGATCGCCTCGTTGATCATGGGCATGAGGATGCGATTGGCCACGAAGCCCGGATAGTCGTTCACTTCGACGGGCGTCTTGCCGAGCGCGCTCGCGAGGCGCATGACCGTGGCGGTCGTCGCATCGCTTGTGGCGAGGCCGCGAATGACCTCGACGAGCTGCATCACCGGCACCGGATTCATGAAGTGCATGCCGATGACCTGCTCGGGGCGCTTCGTGACGGCCGCGATTTCCGTGATGGAAATGGAGCTCGTGTTCGAGGCGAGGATCGCGTGGGCGGGTGCGTGGCGGTCGGCCTCGGTGAAGAGCGAGAACTTGAGGTCACGCCGTTCGGTGGCGGCTTCGACCACCAGATCGACGTCGGCCACGGCATCGAGCGCGGTCGTGAGGTGCACACGCGCGAGCGCGGCGTCGGCCGCCGACTGCTCCAGCGCGCCCTTCTTCACTTGCCGCTCGAGGTTCTTCGCGATGGTGCCACGACCGCGCTCGAGCGCGGCGTCGTTGACGTCGATCATGTGCACGTCGTGGCCGCTGGTCGCGAACACGTGCGCAATGCCGTTGCCCATCTGCCCAGCGCCGATCACGGCGATGCGTTCCGCCATCAGTTGCTCCCGGAAATGCGAGACGCCGTCGGTGGCGACGTCGTCGTGGAAAGTGTCGAAGGGTATGCCACACGCGCGAGTCCGAACGCGCCAGCGGCGACGAAGACGAGGAACGCCGCCGCGCCTCCCTCGGGTCCCCACGCGCCGCCCGTCCACCAGTCCGGACCGGTCGGCACGAGGCGCCAGCCCGGCGCCTCGAAGGGCAGGCCGCTCACCGGCACGTGCAGCACCGCCGCCATGACCCAGTTCCAGGCGAGGTGGGCGAGCCACGCGGCTGGCAGACTGTCGGTGGCCTGCCGCACGAGACCGAGCAGCACGCCTGCGAGAAAGACCGCCGTGAGCGACTGTACCGTCGCGCCCGGATTGAGCAGGTGCACGATGGCAAAGCCGGCGCTCGTGGCCCACAGGGCGACACGCGGGCCGGCCGTATCGTCGGCCACGCGCCACAGATAGCCGCGGAACACGAGCTCTTCCCAGAGCGCGGCCGGGGCCAGCAGCCACGTCATGCGGAGCGCGGCACCAAGCCACGCCGCGAGCGTGGTGCCGTCGGCAAGCCACTCCACACGCAGCGTCCCGGTGACGAACAGCAGCAGCGCCGTCGCCGCGATCGCGGCCGCGCCGAGCCACGTGCCGCGCCACAGGCCGCGCCACAGAACGGCCGCGCGCCACGCCGCACGGCCGAGGCCGATCGACTCCCACGGCGCGTCATCGATCTGCCGCAGCGCCACGACACACGCCGCCCACGTCGCGGCCAGCATGAGCCAGCCGGCAAACGCGAGTGGTGTCTCGGTCCAGGACGTGAGCGTGGCGAGCAGCGGATAGAGCATCGCGTTCGCGATCATCCACGCCGCGATGAAGACGCCCACGAACACCGACAGACGCCACGGCGCACGCAAC
>JALOPN010000102.1 GCA_025453875.1 Gemmatimonadaceae bacterium
GCTTCGCGCCATGCATCCGGTGCGTTGGTGGTGCGCAACGCGACATCGTGCGTCGGCGACCAGGGTGCACCGAGCGCCTCGTCGCGCCAGCGCACGCGAAAGTCGGTGGCGGCGGTCTCATCGCGGGCGTCTTCGCTGCCGGCAAGGCGTCCGGTAATGCGCAGGGCGTCACCATCGCGCGGCGGCAGGCTGCGGTAGCGCAGCACGATCGTGCGACGTTCGCCGGCGCCGAACGGGAAGATGCGTGTGCGCAACAGACCGAGTCCGGCCCATTCGACGAGCGCCGGATCCCGCTGTTCGCGGACGATGCGTTCGTACGTGGCGCGCGCGGATTCGGCGTCGAGCACGTCACCGCGCACGAGTTCGCCATTGATCTCGAGGCGCAGCTCCTCGAACGCGGCGCCGGACGGGAGCGGATAGACGACATCGGCTTCCCCAAGCGGGCCGCCGCGATTTTCGAACGTTTCCGTGATCGTGGTGCGCGCGACGCGTCCGTCCACTTCAACGACGGTGCGGGTGGCGAGGCGCACGACCTGCCCGGGGCAGGGGCGCGGCGCGACGGCCTCGGTGCGTGGGGTGGCGCAGGGCACGAGGACGCGGCCCTGCGCGTCGGCGGCATCAACGGCGGCGAGACCGAGCAGTGCACCGAGGCAGAGCCGCGTCAGCGCAGGCGCGCGGCGGTTGCGAGGCGTAGTGATGGACATGGGAGACTCCCGACCAGGAGGAACGACGTGGTGGACAGTCGGGAGACGTCAGGGGAGGGCGGGGTTGCACATGGTGTGCGCCCGCCGCCGGCTCACAGCTGCCGCGCCGGCTGGAACTCCCGCTCCACCACCCGCACCGGCACGAGTCCCTGTCGCGCACGCTCCGCGGCGTGCGCCAGGGTGTCCGGTCGATGGCGCGCGCACCATCCGATGCGGAACGGCGCGGGTGCGCCGCGCAGGGCGGCGAGCTGCAGACGTCGCGCCACCTGTTCGGTCTGCACATCGTCGGCGTGCGGCAACACCAGCAGCAGTTCATGCGGACCGCTGCGCACGATCGACTCGGTGGCGCGGATGTGTCGCCAGAGAAAGCGCGTCAGCCATTCGAGTCGTTCGTCGAGGGCGTGCGTCGCATCCATCGTATGCTCGGCTGGCGGATCGACCTGCACCACGCACACGCCCACGCACTCGTCGTGCTGCGTGGCGGCTTCGGCTTCGAGGTGTGCGAGGTACGGGCGCGCGAATGCGCCGGTCGCCGGATCACGCGTGGGCTGCTCGTCATCGGACGACGTGGCCGGTACCGTGATGTCGCTGAGCACACCGTGGTAGGTCACGTGGTCGCCGTCGCGACGCGCGTAGCAGGTGTCGAGCACGGTGCGTCGCGTTCCGTCGGCGTGCACGAACTCGCGCGTGAACTCGCGCACGTCCCCCGAGCGCGCGAGCTGGTCGAGCTCGGTGCGCCACGTCGCGAGCGGACGCGACGCATCACGCACGTGCGTGGTCGGGGAGGGCGCAATGCCCAGCAGATCGATCGCGGCCGGATTGGCGTCGAGCAGGACGCCGTCGGCGCGCATGATGTACACGCCCTCGCGCAGCAAGCGCACGAGCTCGGGGAGCGAGACACCGTCGGCAAACGATGGTGAGGCGGAGACAGGCTGGTGCGACATGGCCACTCGCTTGGCGCCGGGCGCCGGCTCGGGGGGCGGAGTGTGGCGAATGTGCGTCTCTCGCACCGACGGCGCGACAGGGAATCCCCGGCACGCGGGCCTGCGACTGAGGGCCGCGCACGACCGTGTGATCGCTTTTCCGGCAAAGCGCGATGGTTTCGTTACGAACGGCCGGGTGGCGACGGTTCGTCGGGCGGGGTAGGCTGGGGAGGCGTTGTTGTCGGTGCCGTCTCGTCCGCTTGCCCCATGTCCGTGTCCTCCGCCACCGAGCGTCTCGTCGCACAGCCGTCGCAGTCCGCTGCCGTCCCGCCCTTCGCGTGGGGTGGGTGGACGGACGCGCGTCGGCGAACCCTCGAGGCCCTGACGGCTCGGTTGCTCGACGGCGCACCGTTCGCTGCCGAACGCACGGCGCAGGTGAGCCAGCGCGTAGCGCAACGCATCGGCACGCTGGCGCCGCACCAGCAGCGCCAGCTTGGTCAGGCGCTCGACCTCTACGGCTCGCGGCTCGTGGGCTGGGTGGTGTGCGGCGCGTTCACCAGCTTCGACGAGGCGGAGGCCGACCGACAGGGACGGTGGCTCGATGCGTGGGCCGAGTCGCCGGTGCCCGCGCTGCGTACGGCGTTCCAGGCGTTTCGTCGCCTCGTGCTTGGCACGCACTACACCGAGGCGGCCGTGGCGCGGGCAATCGGGCATGCGGGTCCGCTGCACGAGCGGGCGCCGAACGTCGCGTGGGAGGGACCGCTCGACGCCGCGACCGCCGAAGGCGACGATGGCCCGGTGGCACGAGGCGATCGCACGGAGAAGCCGCCGGTTCGCTCGGCGGCACTGACGCCGTCGGGTGTGGTGCGCGAGGATGCGGTCACGGGCGATATGCAGCGCACGGCGGATGTGGTCGTGATCGGCACGGGCGCTGGTGGTGCGGTCGCGGCCGCTCGACTCGCCGAGGCCGGTCTCGAAGTCGTGATGCTCGAGGACGGCCGATGGTTCGAGGCGACCGACTTCACCGAAGACGAGGATTCGCTCGCCGAACAGCTGTACGCCGATGGCGCGTTGCGCGCGACCGATGATCTGGCGCTGCAGTTGCTGCAAGGGCGCGCGGTGGGTGGATCCACGACGGTGAACTGGATGATCATGCTGCGGACGCCCGAGTTCGTGCTCGACGAGTGGGTGCGCGAGCATGGACTCGTGGACTACAGCGCGGCCGCCTTGGCGCCGGTGTTCGCACGCGTCGAACAGGCGGTGCACGCGCGTGCGGTTCCGGAGGACGCGCACTCCGCCAACAATCGCGTGCTGCTCGACGGCGCGCGCGCCCTCGGGTGGCGCGTCCGCGGTGCGACGATCAACGCGAAGGGGTGCGTGCGCTGCGGCTTCTGCGGTGTCGGGTGCCGATACGAAGCGCGACAGGGCACGCTGGTCACGTATGTGCCGCGCGCGCTTGCCAGCGGCGCGGTGCTCTACACCAACGCGTACGTCCGTCACCTCGAGGTGCGCGAGCGTGACGCCGGGTCGACGACACCGCCCGTCAAGCGCGTGCACGCGATGGTGCGCAACGCGCACACCGGCGCGGTGCACGCGCTCACCATCGACACACCGCTCGTGATCGTGGCCGCTGGGGCGGTGGGGACGCCAACCGTGCTGCAACGCTCGGGACTCGGCAACGCGATCGTCGGCCAGTATCTGCGACTGCATCCCACGACGGCGACACTGGGCGTATTCGAGCAGGACATCGTCGGGAGTGCGGGCATCCCGCTCTCGGCCGTGTGCGATGAACATCTGCACTGGCAGGGCAGTCCGTACGGGTTCTGGCTCGAGTGTCCACCGTTCCTGCCGGGCTTGAGCGCGGTCGCGCTTCCCGGCTGGGGACCCGCACACGCCAGCTGCATGACGCAGTTTCGTCAGCTGTCGAGCATCATCGCCCTCACGCGTGACGGCGCGGAGCGCACCGTATCGAGTGGTCGCGTGACGGTGCGTCGCGACGGCGGTGTGTCGATCCGCTACGCACTGACCGATGCCGATGCAGCGCGTGTGCGTGCGTCGATCGAAGCGGCAGCGCGTGTGCAGCTCGCTGCCGGCGCGCGGGAGGTCCGCACGTTGCACACGACGCCGCTGGTGTTGCGCCGCGAGGCGGATCTCACGCGCGTGCGGTCGGCACCGATCGCGTCGAATCGCGTGAGTCTCTTCAGTGCGCACGTCAACGGAACCTGCCGCATGGGAACGAACCCTCGCACCTCCGCGACATCGCCGGATGGAGGGCTGCACGGCCAACGCGGCATTCACGTCTGCGACGGGTCGTTGCTGCCGACGGCACTGGGGGTCAATCCGCAAGCCACCATCATGGCGCTGGCAACCGTCATCGCCGATCATCTTGCGGCCCGATTCGGGCCGTCCGTCTCGTCACGAGGAACGCTGGCATGACTTCGAAATCCGATCTCGCGTCCGACAAGTCCACGGGCAAGGCCAAGGCCAAGGACAAGCAACAACGCAAGCGTCGCCGCGCCCTCGAGGCGTACGCGCGTCTGCAGCGCGCGGCGGCCGTGAGTGCGGCGGCAGCCGACACGGCGCTCACACCCTTCGGACTGTCGGCCAGTCAGTACGGCGTGCTCGACGCGCTGGTGGCGCGTGGGCCGTTGCACCAGCAGGAGCTGGCACGAACGGCGGGGCGCAGCAAGGCGCAGATGACGGCCATCATCGACGCGCTCGAAGCGCGCGGTGCGGTGGTGCGTGAACGGCATCCGACCGATCGTCGATTCACGAGTGTACACCTGACGGATGCCGGCCGTGCCTTGATTGACGAGGTCGAGCCCGCGCGCACTGACGCCATCGTCTCCCTCATGGGCGCACTGTCCGGTGACCAGCGGACCCGGCTCGGACGACTGTGCCGCCGCCTGCTGGCGTCCATCGCCCCCGACGACGCCGGCCTTGGCGCGGTCGAGAGCAGCGACGAACACACCGACAACGAGCCCGACGATTCGGAGGATGCAGCGGAGGAAGGGACCGAGCCCGACGAGGACGCGACGGACGGCGCACGCGAGTAGTTTCCGGGCATGTCCGGACATCATCATCTCTTCATTCCCGGTCCCACGAACGTCCCGGAGCGCGTCCTGCGCGCCATGGTGCGTGCGCAGGAGGACCACCGCGCCGCCACGTTTCCGACGCTGACGCGCTCGCTGCTCGAGCGACTGCCGGCCATCGTTGGCAGCACGACCGCAACGCCGTTTCTCTTCGCCTCCTCCGGGAGCGCGATGTGGGAAGCGGCGCTGATCAACACCGTGAATCCGGGGGGGCGCCTGCTGGCGCCGCGCTTCGGCCAGTTCTCGCATCTGTTCATCCAGACCGCCGAGAAGCTGGGGTACACGGTGGACGTGCTCGATGTGCCCTGGGGTGAAGGACCGCCGCTCGACGCCATCGAAGCGGCGCTCACGGCCGACTCCGCGCACGAGATTCAGGGCGTACTGCTGGTGCACAACGAAACCGCCACGGGCGTGACGAGCGATGTCGGCGCCGTGCGCGCGGCGATGGATCGCGCGAAGCATCCGGCGCTGCTGTTCGTGGACGGCGTCAGTTCCATCGCCAGTCTGCATTTCGCGATGGATGCATGGCGTGTGGACTGTGCGATCACCGGGTCGCAGAAGGGCTTCATGATGCCGGCGGGGCTTGGCATCCTGTACTGCAGCCCTCGCGTGATGGCCGGGCTCGACGCCGTGCGCACACCGCGGGCGTACTTCGATCTGCGCGCGATGCGCGACAACAACGTGCAGGGCTTCTTCCCGAGTACGCCGGCCACGACGTTGCTCTGGGCACTCGACGAAGCGCTCACCATGCTGCACGAGGAGGGGATGCCGCAGGTGATCGCGCGGCATCATCGGCTGGCCGAGGGCGTGCGACGCGCGGTGCACGCGTGGGGCCTCCGACTCTGTGCTACCCAGCCGTCGCTCTACAGCGATACGGTGTCGGCGGTGGTGGTGCCCGACGGGGCCGACGCGCGTCGCGTGATCGACATCGCCCATCGCCGCTGGCAGCTCGCCCTCGGATCGGGGCTCGCGCAGCTTGCTGGCAAGGTGTTCCGCATCGGCCACCTCGGCGACGTGAACGAACTCATGCTCGCGGGCGCGCTCGCGGGCGTCGAAGCCGCGCTGCTCGATGCCGGGATTGCGGTGACACCCGGGAGCGGCGTGGCGGCGGCCACGGCCTCGTGGCGTGAGACCTCGCCGGTGGCGCTCGGATGAGCCGTCCGGTCGTCATCGTCACGCGTCGCTTGCCGGACGCGATTCAGGACGCGCTCGCCGAGTCGTTCGACGTGCGCCTCAACAGCGCGGATACCCCGCTTTCGGCGACCGCCCTCGCGCAGGCGCTCAAGCAGGCCGACGCTGTGTTGTGCACGGTGACCGATCGCTTTACGGCCGCCCATTTCGCGCAGAGTGGGATTCGCGCGCGGGCGCTGGTGAACTTCGGCGTGGGCGTGAACCACATCGATCTCGACGCGGCGCGCGCGGCGGGCGTGATGGTGACCAATACGCCCGGGGTGCTGACCGATGACACCGCCGATGTCGCGCTCGCGCTCATCCTGATGACGATGCGTCGTCTCGGCGAAGGCGAACGTCTGCTGCGGACGGGGGCGTGGAGCGGATGGCGCCCCACGTTCATGCTGGGACACTCGCCGAAGGGAAAGACGCTCGGCGTGATCGGGTACGGGCGCATCGGTCGCGCGCTGGCCCGACGCGCGCAGGCGGCGCTGGGGATGCGCGTGCAGTGGTGGGCGCCGCGCGATCCGCAGCTGCCGGGCCGGCGGACGCGCAGCGCGTCGATTCGCTGGACACGTTGCTCGCGACGTCGGATGTGGTGTCGTTGCACTGCCCGTCGACGGCGGAGACACGACATCTGATGGACGTGACCCGACTCCGGCAGATGCAGCCGCATGCGGTGCTGATCAACACGGCACGCGGTGACATCGTGGACGAACACGCGCTGGTGCACGCGCTCCGAGAGGGGGTGATTGCCGGCGCCGGACTCGATGTGTATGAGTTCGAGCCCACGGTGCTGCCGGAGTTGCGCGATCTCTCGCAGGTCGTGCTGTTGCCGCACATGGGCACGAGCACGGTGGAGACGCGCGTCGCGATGGGTGAATGTGCACTGCGCAACCTGCGCGCGGTCCTCGCGGGTGACGTCCCGCCGAATCGTGTGGCCTGACGTCGCATGACGGACATGGGGGCGCCGCAGGCGACACCGACGTTCACGACGCCGGTGCACGCGGGCTTGCACGAGCAGGCGCCCACGCCGGTCGCGGTGGGTGGTCTGTGGCACTACCGCGATGTCGCGCTTCCTGCCCCGTCGTCACGATGTGCTGGTCTGCCTGCCGCCATGCTACGAGCGGGAGCCCGAACGGCACTATCCCGTGGTGTATCTGCACGACGGCCAGAACGTCTTCGACGACTTCCCGATGGCGCCGTTCGGCGTGCAGTGGGGTGTCGACACGACCGCGCGCGCGCTGATGCACGCGGAGGCGCTTGCACCGCTGATTCTCGTGGCCATCGGCAACGGCGGCCGTGAGCGGATCGACGAGTACACCCCCACGCGCGACGCCGGCCATGACGCCGGTGGACTGGCCGATCGGTATGGGCAGATGCTGACGTACGAACTCAAGCCGTTCATCGATCGCACGTATCGCACGAAGCGTAGCGCGAGTGACACGGGGCTCGTGGGCAGTTCGCTGGGCGGTCTGCTCACGTTGCACCTCGGCCTGACGCATCCGGCGGTGTTCGGCAAGCTGGCGCTGCTGTCGCCGTCGGTGTGGTGGGATGATCGCTGGATCGTGCGACAGCTCGTGACCGGCGTGGGCGGGCGCCCCGATCTCACCATCTGGCTCGATGTCGGCACGAATGAGACGCGCATGCTCCGCGGGGCGCGACTGCTCGCGCGCGTCCTGCAGCGACGCGGGTGGCGATTGGGCGAGGATCTGGAGTACGAGGAAGTCGATGGGGGGCTGCACGACGAACGATCGTGGGGACTGCGCATCGGGCGCGTGCTGCGTTTTCTCTTTCCCGGATGACTTCCGCACCACGAGCGCGCACGGCGCGCAAGGAGAGGACACCGATGGCGAACGCTCGGCTTGCGGATCCCGACCGTTTCGAGGGTTTCGGTCCGGGCTCGCTGCGTTTCCTTCGTGGGCTCGCGCGCCAGAACAACAAGGAGTGGTTCGAAGCACATCGTCCGGAGTACGAGCAGGAGATCAAGCGTCCGTTGCTCGCCCTCATCGAGGAAGTCGATGTGCGCCTGGCGAGCCTCGCGCCCGAGCTGGTGGGGACGAAGAAGTCGATGTTCCGCATTCATCGCGATGTGCGGTTCAGCAAGGACAAGCGGCCCTACAAGACGCACGCGGCGTGCTGGTTCTATCATCGGGATGCCGGGCGCGCCGTGGGAGAGAACGCGGCGCATGGTGGTGCCGGTTTCTACTTCCACTTCGCGCCGGGCGAGGTGTTCACGGGCGGTGGTGTGTGGATGCCGCCGCGTCCGGCGCTGCTGCGCATTCGGGACGCGATTGCCGAGCAACCGGAGCAGTTTACCGCGATCGTGACCGCACCGAGTTTCCGGAAGCGCTTCGGCGCCCTCGAGCAGGAGCACATGCTGACGCGACTGCCGCGTGGGTACGCGGCCGATCATCCGGCGGGTGACTGGCTGCGCTACCAGTCCTTCACCGCCGGCCGTGCGCTCGAGGAATCGGTCATCGGGTCGCGTCGCCTGATTGACACGTTGCTGAAGGACTTCGAGGTGCTGCTTCCGCTGGTGCGGTGGATCAATCGCGTGAGCGGCCTGCTGCCGGCGACGAGCCGATGAGCGCGACGCGGCGTGCCCGCGCCGTGGTGACGCGCCGCTTTCTGTTGGCGCTGCCGTGGCTCGTCGTGGTGGCGAGCGCCTGCGCCGCGCCGGCCGGGCGTCCGCGTGTCGCGCCACGCGTCGCGCCGGACGTCGAGACGACGTCGAGCGAGGCAGTGGCGGTCATGTCGTTCAACATTCGCCACGGTCGTGGTGCGGATGGGGAACATGTCTGGCCCAATCGCCGCGCGATCGTGCAGCAGCTGGTGCGTGAGTCCGGTGCGTCGCTGATCGGATTGCAGGAGGTGCTGGATTTCCAGCTCGCGGAGATGCGCGAGGCGCTACCGACGCATCGTGCGATTGGCGTGGGGCGGGATGACGGCGTGGCGGCGGGCGAGTTCGCGCCGCTGCTCGTGGACACGACGCGCTTTGCCGTGGTGACAAGCGGCACGTTCTGGTTTTCCGACACGCCCGATGTGCCGGGGTCGATGCACTGGGGCAATCGCATCACGCGCATCGCCAGCTGGGCACGCCTCGCCGATCGACGCACCGGCGATACGCTGCGCGTGTACAACGTGCATTGGGATCACGAATCACAGCCGTCGCGCGAACGTAGCGCGTCGTTGTTGCGCTCGCGGCTGGCGGGCGACGGGAGTCCGCTCGATGCGTTGCTCGTGACCGGCGACTTCAATGCGGGCGAGGACAATGCGGCGTTTCAGGCGCTCGTGGACAGCGCACCACGTGGCGCTACCGCGCGGGTCCGGCTGCGGGACAGCTATCGCGTGCGGTACCCGGACGCGCGTGTGGTGGGCACCTTCAATGCGTTTCGTGGTGACAGCACGGGTGACAAGATCGACGCGATTCTGATCGACCCGCTCTGGCATGTGGAGACGGCGACGATCGATCGCACACGCGTCGGTTCATTGTGGCCGAGCGATCATTTTCCGGTGACGGCGCGACTCTGGCGCACGCGCGCGATTCCGTGATTCGCGTGTGGCACGACGTCACACGCTGGTGATCTCGGGCGTGCCTGTACCTGCCGTGACGAACGCTCCGCTGCGTTTGGTCGCGTTCGACTTCGACGGGACGCTGGCCGATTCGTTCGCGGTGTTTTCGCGGGTGTTCGATGAGGTGGCCAGACGTTTCGGTGTGCGGCAACCCGGCGCCGACGAAGTGGAGGTGCTGCGCGGTCTGCCGACGCAGGAGGTGTTGCGGCGTCTCGAGGTGCCCATGTGGCGATTGCCGGCGCTGTTGCGATTCGCGCGCACGCGCATGGCCGCGCACGCGGCGGAGATCGCCTGCGTGGCGGGTGTGCCATCGCTCTTGCACCGCCTCTCTTCGCGCGGTGTGATCGTTGCCGTGGTGTCGTCGAACAGCGAATCGATGGTGCGCACCGTGCTCGGCGCATCGGTGAGCGCACACGTCCACAGCTTCCGGTGTGGGGTGGGGCTGTTCGGCAAGGGCGCGCGGTTGCGCGCGCTGGTGCGGCGGTACGGAGGGCCGGCGGCATTCGTCGGTGATGAAGAACGTGACGTGGCGGCCGCGCGCGCGGCGCGGATGCTGGCGGTCGCGGTGACGTGGGGGTACGCGTCGGCGCCCGCGTTGCGGGACGCGGATGCGCTGTGTGCGAGCGTCTCCGAGCTGGCCGATCGCCTGGGCTACCCGGGGGTGTAGGCCTGGCGGGCGCCGGGGACGGGCCGAGCAGGGCTGCAAGGAAATGGTGATGCACTCCGGGCGGCGCGTCGTAGGTTGCTGCGCAGATGCCTCACCGGCCGGCCGCGGCGTCGCCCTGCGCGATGCACCGTCCGGCACTTTCCTCCCTCCGCGCCCTTCCATGTCGCCTCGCCTCCCGTCGCCTCGTCGCGCGTCTCGTGCGGACGCGCCCCGTGTGTCCATGGCTTCGCGCCTCGCCTCCGGTGCCACCGCGTTCGGCGCCGCCTGCCTCGCGGTGGGTGTGCTCGCGGCGGGTCGGGCGCGCAGTGCGGGGGAGGCGCCGCCGGCGTCGCGTGGTGGTCAGGTGGGCGATACCGTGCCGGCGCGCCGCGTGGCGGCGCCCACGGTGGCGCCGTGCGAGGTGCCGGTGCTGCGCCGCGATACGCTGCGCGACGCGCAGGGACGGGCGTACTACCTCGCGCCCGACGCGATGCTGCTGCGCGACGGGGTGCTGTTCATTGCGGGGCAGCGCAGCGTGTGGACGCGCACCGGGGCTGACGGTCGCGTGGTTGACGGCGAGCAGGACGGGGTGCTGGCGACGTTGCGCGAGGCGAACGGAGCGGTACGCACGTTTGCGCGACCGGCGGCAATCGGCGATGTCCCGCTGCAGACGGTGCGCGCGGCCATGCTGCCGAACGATCGATGGGCGCTCCTGTTCTCGGAGCACATCGCTGAGGTGGACAACGCCATCAATCGGCGCGTGTGGGTGGCGGTGCTCTCACGAACGGGATGGGCGTCTGTGGTGCCCATCATGCCGCCCGCCTCGGTTCGCATTCTCGATGGGGCGGGTGTGCCCCTGAACAGTCGCGGTGAGCATTTGCTCACCGCGCTGCCAGCGATTCGCGATGACGATGAGTTCGGCGCACTCCTGTTGGAAGGGCCGGTTGATGCGCTCACCACGCGCTTCGTCCCGCTGCCGGGCGTCGCGTATGTGACCAGCAGCTTCGTGGGGTCGACGCTGTCGCCAGCGATGTTTGCGGTGCATCCGAATCGTGGCGTGTCACGCTCGAGCAACGCGCTCTTCCATTACCCGTTGGATAGGTCTGGCGTGGCGCCCGTCATGTTGAGCGATGGCGTTCGCGCGGAGATCCACTTCCCGCACGTCTATCGCGTACCGGGTGGCTACCGCGTACTGGCGCACGAACGCTCAATGATCGACCGCGCGGCGGCGGATCAGTTGATCGAGGTCCGAGTACCGGACTCGGGTACACCGCAAGTCGAGCCACTCGTCCCTGCCGTCGAGAAGCTCGCAACATCAGGCCGCGATTCGACTGATGTGCTGATTGCAATCACCAGCAGGACGACGTCCGGCCTTGCTGATGTCACGCTCTTCCGCCGCCCCGGGCCTGGCCGGGGTATGCGGCTGCCCGTCTCAGTCGCCCACACCGAAGTGCTTGGTGTGGCGTGGGACGGTGCACAACACGCCGTCGTGGCAACACTGAACGGCGATCTCAACCAGGCAATGGCTCCTTCACTTGCCCTCACCTGGGTCACGCCACGCTGCCGAGCCACTTCCGGCCAGGAGGACGGACGATGATCCAGTTGGCACATAGATCTCGAGGTTGTCATGTCTCGCACAACACCCTGGCTCGCGCTGCTCCTGGTGGCGACGACCGCCTGCTCCGACGGCGAAGGTCTGGTTGATACGCCGCTCAATCGCCAGTTCGACGAAGCGTTCACGATGTCGCTGCCTGCGTTTCGCCCGCTGACGGTGCCGACGAGCGAAACCGCGCCTCCGCCCGGGACCACGCTCGCGGCCTCGTCCATGCTCGATCCCTCGGAGATCCCGCCTGAGTATCAGGAGCGTATGCAGGGTGGGCTGATCACGGTGAGATCCTGGGCCGACGCGGGCTTCGCGTCGGATCACGATGTCGCGTACGGAATGGGGTACGGACGCAGTCGAGGAAACTACTATCGCAACCACGTGCGCACGGTGCTTCGCTACCGCGGAAGTCACGTGGCGTCGGTGGAGGCGGAAGAGTCCGAGTGGTCCTTCGTTCGACTCCCGGTGTTCGATTGGGGGGAGACCGCCGTGGCGAACATCGGCGTCACGAGCGAATGCGGCCATCAGGTCGACGCGCTCTCGCGACACGAAGCCGAGCTGCGCCTCCTCGCACCGACACGACTGTTCACGATCCTGCAGGAATCGAGTTCAGGCTCCGCGACCGCAGCACAGCCCGCCTGCAGCTCCGGCGGCGGCAGCGGCGGCAGTGGCTCCGAAGGCGAGTGGTACATCTGCTACTGGATCGACCACTACGACAGCGAAGGCAACTTCATCTTCCGACAGGACCTCGGCTGCACCGGCATCAACATGCAGTAACCGGCGTCACCCGACGGCGCGCCGTCGAGTTGCTGTACCGCAGGACATCACCGCATCACGCGGTGAGTGATCGTTCCTTCCGCGGGCTCCGCCCGCCTCCCCGCGCTGCGTCCTCGCGCGAATCCCCACATTGCACCCGTCTCCCATGCGGGAGTGGAGGTATACATGCGTTCCTTCCTCACCTGGTCGCTCGCGACCATCGCGCTCATCCTCGTCTCATCGGTCACCGTCAGTGCCCAGAACGCCCGGCGGACCAACGTGACCGTCGCGCTCGTCGACACCCTCCCCGTGGCCACCGCCAAGGCCGTCGTCGTGCGCAAGCCCGATGGGAGCACGCTGGTCGCGCTCGACCGCCGACACGCCTCGCCTGAACTGCTCGGCGCCGGACTCGCCGTCGTGCGACATCTGCGCAAGCAGCCGACGCCCGTCGGTCAGCAGCAGGTCGTGCCCATTCAGGGCGCCGTGAATACGCGTGCGCTGTCGGCCGATCGGCAGCAGTTTCTGCGGCAGCAGTATCGCGCCCTCACCGCGCGTCCGCACGGTGCGCTGCGCGGACTCGGGCAGGGTCGATTCCTTACCGTCAGCGATCCGGCGATGGCGAAGTAGCGAGCAACGCACCAAACGTGTCGGCGTCGATGTTGGCGCCGCACACGATCACCCCGACCCGGCGCGCCGCCAGGCGCGCCCGGAGCGGGAACAGCAACGCCGCGAGCGCGGCCGCGCCCGCTGGCTCCGTCACCAGCTTCGCCGACCGGAACAACACGCGCATGGCATCACGGATCTGCGCATCGGTCACCAGCACCACCTCGTCGGCGAAGTGATGGGTCAGCGCAAAGGAATACGGCTCGGCGCGCGGGGCCCCCAGCGAATCGGCAATCGTGCGCACCGCGTCGATCGCCTGCGGGGC
>JALOPN010000103.1 GCA_025453875.1 Gemmatimonadaceae bacterium
GTGCCACCGGTCATCGCGTGCACGACGCCAGCGGCATACTCGTGACGTCGCGGTTGCCGCGACTCCCACGCGAGGAAGCGATCGATCGACTGACGCGCGGTGCTTGGTTCAGGCGTGTTCTGCATACGCCGAGCATACGCTCGGCTCGGCCGAGTGCGCCAGCCCCCCGCGCGTCAGCTGCGAGGAAATGGTACAAACTGCACGGGCACACCGCGCGCGAGCGCGAAGCGCTCCGCGGCCCGACCATCACGCACCGCCACTTCGAGCAGACCGTTCGATCCCACCAACGCGAGCGGTGCGCCAGACGGCACCTCGGCATACGTGCGCTGCACCGGCAGCTGCTCGCCCGCGACGTGCACCACACCAGCGCCACGCACGAAGAGATTCGTGATGCCGTTGCCGAAGCGATCGACCGTGATGATCTCGCCGGCGATCGTGCCGTCGGCCTGTCGCTGCGCCTCGGGCGTGCGCCGCCGCTCAGGGGCGTGCCACGGGTCGCCGAGTTCGTGCAGCGCCGTGCCAGTCGCAAGCCGTGCCGCGGCCGGCGCGAACACATCGCGACCGTGAAAGGTGGGCGCCGCCTGCGGCGAGACCGGCAGCATCACGACCTGTGCGTCGAGCGCAAAGAGCGCTGGCGAGAGCACGCCGTTGTCGGGGCCCACGAGAAAACGTCCATCGCTGTGCACGGCCAGTGCCGCGCGATGGCTGCCGACTCCAGGATCGACAACCACCATGTGCACCGTGCCCACCGGAAAGCGCGCCCACCGGAAAGCGCCGCCAGTAGCGCGCCACCGCGAGACGCGCGCCCTCGATATCCTGCGCGATCACATCGTGCGAGATATCCACCACGCGCACGGCCGGCACCATGCTGTGCAGCACACCCTTCACTTCGCCCACGTAGCCATCGGCGGTGCCGAAATCCGTGAGCAACGTGATCAGCGCGCTCAGGTCGTCCCCCAGCGCGCCTCGAGACGCGCGACCACCTGCTCCGAGATCGCGCGAATCGCGCGCGCGGCCTTGGCGTCGGGCTCCGCCGCAAAAATCGGTCGTCCCGTGTCACCGCCCTCCTGGATGCGCGGATCGACGGGCACCTGCCCGAGGAGTGGCAGATCGGTTTCGTCGGCGAGACGCTGTCCACCACCCGATCCGAACAGGGCGATCGGCTTGCCCGTCTCCGGATTCTCGAACCACGACATGTTCTCGACAATGCCGAGCACCGGGACACCGACGCGTTCGAACATCTTCACACCACGCAACGCATCACCCACGGCCACCTGCTGCGGCGTGGTGACGATGACGGCGCCGTGGCATGTCGACCAGGAAGTAGTCGAGCTGTCCCCACTGCACGTCGCGCAGGAACTGCGTGATGATCTTCATCACGATCGGGCCGCGCCAGATGGCGGGCTGCTCCTTCTCGATGAGGAAGCCGATGGACATCACCTTGATGCCGTGCGCCTCGAGCGGGATGATCTTCTCGTCACGCACCGCCGGCGGATGATTCACGCCGAGCATGAGCGGCAGATTGGGACCGTAGACATCGGCGTCCATGATGCCAACGCGCGCACCGCGCGCGGCGAGCGCCAGGGCGAGGTTCACCGCCATCGTGGACTTGCCCACACCGCCCTTGCCCGATGAGACCGCGATCACCTTGCCAAGATGCGGGTACGCGACCGGCGCGGGCGGCGCCACGTTGCGCGGCGCGGCGGGCGGACTCGTGTCCATGACGGGCAGCGCACGCGGCGCCTTGGGCGGTGCGGCGGGCGCGGCAGCGGGTGCCTGCCGCGCTGCGGCCTCGGCGTTCGCAGCCTTCTCGGCTGCCGTCTGTTCGCGCCCGTATTGCGCGGGGTCCTTCACCTCGACGCGCACGTCGGCGACGCCATCAACGGCCTGCACGGCGTCGCGAATGTCGCGCACCAGCTCGGCGTCGTCGGAGGCGGCGAGCAGGACGGTGAGGCGAACCTTGCCGTCGAGCGTGGTGCCGATGTCGCGGACGGTTTCGGCGGTAAGGACATCCGTGCCGAGTCGGGGATGCGCCACGCCCTGCAGGGCGGTCGCGATGCGTTCCTGAAGTGTCGTGACAGTCATGCGGACAAAACTACGGGCGCCGGTGAACGGGTCCAAGCGGTGCGCGACGATGCGCGCGGTGCGCTCAGTCGAGCCGTCGCGGCAGGGCCGCGAGATACGCGCGCGCGGCGTCGATGACGCGACCTTCGACGTCGGCGAGCGAACCCGCCATGAGCGCGCCGGAGGCCTTCACGTGCCCGCCGCCGCCGAACTGCCGCGCGAGTTCCTGGGCGTCGACGTTGCCCGTGCTGCGGAAGGAGACCTTGACCTTGCCATGCCCGAGATCGCGGAACAGGAGCGCCAGGCGCGTGCCCGCCACCGAGCGTGGGTGTTCGACCAGGCCATCGACGTCGTCGGTGGTCGCGCCGGTGCCCTGCACCACCTCGTGCGTGAGCGAGATCCAGCTCAACCCGATCGATTCATCGATGCGCAGCGTCCCCAGCGCCTCACGCAACAGGTGCAGACGTGCCGGCTTGACCTGCGCGTAGATGCGCCGATACATGGCCTCGGGCGCGACGCCGGCCGCGAGCAGCGCCGCGGCCACGGCGTGGGCGCGCGGCGAGGTGTTGCTGAAGCGGAAACCACCCGTGTCGGTGAGTAGCGCACAGTACAGCGACTCGGCGATCGCGGGGGTGATGCCGAGGCCGAGCGTGCGGGCGAGATCGAAGATGAGTTCGCCCGTCGCGCACGCGGTGGTATCGGCGTACGTGACGTGCCCCACCGGCTCCTCGCCCGGCACGTGATGATCGATCACGCCAATGGGTACCGCGAGCGAGCGCACGGTATCGGCCAACACGCCGAGTCGTCGCACGTCGTTGATGTCGAGCACGAGCAGCAGATCGATGTCCTCGAGCGCCGCTGCACCACGCGCGGTGGCGTCTTCGACGTCATCGCCCAGCAGGAAGCGAAAGAGCTCGGGCCACGGCGTCGGATTGACGATGCGCACGTGCATGCCGCGCTGCGCGAGCAGACGGGCGAGCGCGGCTTCCGAGCCGCACCCATCGCCATCGGCGTTCAGGTGCGTCGACAGCGCCACGCGAGTGCCCCGCGTGAGCAGCGGTTCGAGCGCCCGGATGGCCGCCACGCGACTCGCGGGGACACTGAACAGATCTTCGATGACGGCGACGTCGACGGGCGTCCGTGAACTCACGCGGATGACCTCAGACCGAGTAGTTCGGCGCTTCGCGCGTGATGGTCACGTCGTGCGGATGCGACTCGCGCAAACCGGCCGTCGTGATGCGCACGAACTCCGCCTCGGTGCGCAGGGCGTCGATCGATGCGCAACCGACATAGCCCATGCCGCTGCGCAGGCCGCCCACCATCTGGAAGAGCACGTCGCCGACGGGACCCTTGTAGGGCACACGTCCCTCGATGCCTTCGGGAACGAGCTTCTTCGCCGAGAGTTCGCCGTCCTGGAAATAGCGATCGGCACTGCCATCCTGCATGGCCGAGAGCGAGCCCATGCCACGAATCATCTTGAAGCGCCGTCCTTCGAGCAGGAACGATTCCCCCGGACTCTCCTCGGTGCCGGCGAGCATCGAGCCCATCATCACGCTCGACGCACCGGCGGCGAGCGCCTTCACGATCTCGCCCGAGTACTTGATGCCGCCGTCGGCGATCACCGGGACATCACCGGCGCCTTCGACCGCGTCCATGACGGCCGTGAGCTGCGGAACGCCGACACCGGTCACGACGCGCGTGGTGCAGATCGATCCGGGGCCCACGCCCACCTTCACCGCGTCAACGCCGCGCGCGACGAGTGCGGCTGCGCCTTCGCGCGTCGCGACGTTGCCTGCGATGAGCTGCACGTCGGGGAACGCCTCTCGCACCCGAGCGGTCGCCTGCAGCACGCCATCGGAGTGACCATGCGCGGTATCGATCACGAGCACATCGACGCCAGCAGCGACGAGCGCACGCGCGCGATCGAGGTAATCGCCACCGGCCCCGACCGCCGCCGCCACGCGCAGACGCCCGTGCTGATCCTTGTTGGCGTCCGGGTACTGTCGACGCTTGTGGATGTCCTTGACCGTGATGAGTCCCTTGAGTGTGAACGAGTCATCGACCACGGGCAGCTTCTCGATGCGATGCTTGCCAAGAATGCGTTCCGCTTCGTCGAGCGTCGTGCCCACCGGCGCGGTGACGAGCTGCTCGCTGGTCATCACGTCGCGCAGCGGCTGATCGAGATGCCGCTCGAACTGCAGATCGCGATTTGTGATGATACCCACGAGCTTGCCGTCGCCATCCACGACCGGCACGCCCGAGATCTTGAAGCGCATCATGAGCGAGACCGCTTCGCGCAGCGAGGCATCGGGGGAGAGCGTGATCGGATTGAGGATCATGCCGCTCTCGGAGCGCTTGACGCGATCGACTTCGGCCGCCTGTCGGTCGACCGACATGTTCTTGTGCAGCACCCCGATGCCACCGGCGCGCGCCATCGCGATGGCCATCTCGCTTTCGGTGACGGTATCCATCGCCGCCGAAACGAGCGGGACGTTGAGCGTGATGCCGCGGGTGAAGCGTGACACGAGCGACACCTCGCGCGGATGCGCGAGTGAGTGACGCGGCACGAGCAGCACATCATCAAACGTGAGAGCGAGCGACTCGCGCACGCGCGCGGCTCCGCTACGCGAAGGCCCGCGACCGAGCGTAGGCTCGGCGGCGGGCCGGGAGGACTCTGGCATCGGTGTCGTCATGGCGAAGGATAGAAATCTTCACCGAGCGTGTCCAGCGGTGACACCAACGACGGCGTGTGGTGTGACGCGTTACCAGCGACCGGTGAGGCGACGGAGGCGTTGGCCGGTTCGTCCCGGGAGGAAGAAGGCCGCATGAAGTCGAGGGGACTCACGATGTACGCCATCGCGCCCACCACCAGCAGCCGATCGAGGACCGAGACCCGACCGTCCGCGAGCAACCCCACGAAGAGACGCAGGAACCGGGGGAGCTGCCGGATGGTGCCAAGGACCGTCCGTCGCGCCCCGACGCGGGGCTGTGGCATCACGCGGCGCCTCCGGGCGCGGTGCCGCCTGCGGGCGGCGCCTCCGATGGGCCAGACGCGGGCGCGGGTGTGGCGCCCGTCGGGGTCACGATGCGCTGGGCAGTGGCGCCGACCTCGCCGGCGACCGCCATGCCGACGCTCGCCACATCGGACGCCACCGACATGCCCGCCGCGGCGACACCGCCAAGCACCCCGACGGCCTTGTTGAGCAACCCCATCGATTCGGCCACGGTGGAGGCCGCGACGCCGCCGGTGCGCAGGCGATCCTCGACGCCTTCGGCGAAGCGCGTCAGCAGCGAGATCGGCGAGTTGGCCGTGGCCGACTTCTCGGCGTATCGGCTCTCGAGAAAGTCGACGTAGTCGAGCACCTGATAGCCGCGCTCGTCGGACAGTGTCTCGAGCTTGCGCAGGATGCGGTCGCGCAGAGATGGATGCATGCGAAGCGAGAGGTCAGCCGCGCCAGCGCTTGCGTTCGCCGCGCGCGTCAATGTGAACGTACGGCGTGGGCCACCGCGGGCTCGAGTACACGCCAAGACCGCCGGACAGCTCCGGATACGTCTGCTCGATCCAGTCGACCGCGCGCTCGACGCGATAGGCGTCGAAGATGGTGAACTTGCCGTCGCCGTCGGCGTCGATCGCGACGTCGGCGGCGTCTCCGTACATGTGGCGCGAGTCGCGCGCGGCGCCTTCGATGCCCGCATTGTGCAGCGGCGTGCGGAAGCCCGAATGCACACGCACATCGAACACGATGCGATCATCGCCGCGACGACGGGCCAGCTCGCCGAGTACGAGTTCGATCTTGTCCACGACGCGTGGGTCGATCGCGACGTAGCGCGGCCACTGTGTCTGCGCGTCGTGCGTGAGGAAATCGGACACCGTCAGGTGCGTGGAGAGCGGCAACGACGCGTCCGCCGATCGCACTTCGACGAAACCCGGCGGCCGCTGGAAGCGCTCGCGATCCGGCGTCCACTCGGCGGGGTACGTGCCGATGCGGTAGCCATTGAGAATGCCACCGAGCTTGCGCTCGAAGGGCACGAGCACGGCGAGCTTGGGCTCGGCGATACGTTCGACGTCGCCGGCACGCGAGATCTGCAGTTCGTAGATTCCGGCGGTCAGTGGCGCGAGCAGCTGCTGCTCGGTGAGCTCACGGGCGACGTCCCCACTCTCGTCGCTCCCGACGCGCATCCACTGGTACGTATAGCCCGCTGGATCTCCGGTGATCTCGAGCGGGAAGGCAATGGCCTCCCCCGCACGCACGAACTGCATGCGCAGATGGCCGCTTCGTCCGAACGCTTCGCGCGCGCTGGCGATGCTGGGTTCGGGCGCAACCGCTTCGGTGCGGACACCATCGCTGCGCATGGCGCCAGCGGGCTGATACCACCAGAGCCCCGCGATGGACGCGAGCCCGGTCAGACTGAGCATCATGCCGCGGTTGGTCAGCCCGCGACGCAGCCGGTCGCTCACGAGACCTCCGTGCGCGACACACGGCGCGCGCTCGCCGAATGGCAGGAGCGCACCGTGGCGAGCGGCAGGCGGCGGATCAGACGCGGCACAGGAACATCGGAAATCGTGGTCATGGCAACAGAGGACGATCGAGCCGCCCTCGAGGGCATACGGGAAAGCTAGCGGGTCCGAGGCCGCCGGGCGTACCGGGGCGTTGCCGGCGGAACCGAAAGTCAAACCCCGGGTGGCCCCGGAAGGTCCTCGAGGGGGGGGCGGCCCCTCGGGGTCAGCGCCGCGACAGCTCGATGAGCTCCAGCACGGGGACGCCGGCCGGGGCGCTTCGCCCGTTGCGCACGCGCGCCGTCACGGTGATCTCCGTGAGGGGGGGCAGCGCCTGCGCCGCCGCGCGCAGCGAGTCGGGAAGCGCCAGATAGAGCACGGCCCGCTCGCTGCCGGGGCCTCGCGCCAGCAGGTAGGGTTCGTTGGTCGCGAGACCGCTCCGGAGCGCGTCGGCCACCTGGTACGACAACGTCTCGACACGCCAGCGCACGATGCGCCCGACCGTCCCGGTGGGATCGGAGCGCAGATCGGCGGCCGAGAGCGAGCCTGCCGAGCGTGCGCCCGCGGCCTGCAGCGCCGAATCCGGCAGCCAGCCCTCGATCCGCACGCGCACCCACCCGCCATCGCGCGCGAGCGGGGTCAACCCGACGCCGCCCGGGACCGTGGCGACCACGTCGCCGCTGGGCCCGTAGCGGAGCGCCGATTGGCCGCGCGTCTCGAGCAGTGGCCCCGACGCGTCCTGCCGACGGGCGATGGAGTCGCGGCGCACGCTGTCCCGCCGGAGACTGTCGCGCCGGAGCACTTCGCGGCGCGCGCTATCGCGCCGCGCCTCCTGCCGGGCGATGGTCTCGGACGACACGGCCGTGCTCGGCGCGGCGGGCGCCGGCTGGCGCGCGGCGACGGCGGCACCCGGACTGCGTTCGAGACGCGTGGCATCGACCCACAAGGCGCGCCGCACGGGCAGCAAGCCGGTCGTGCCCGTCGGGAAGCGTCCCCCGGCGCGCGTCGGGAAGACGAACGTTCCCACGCGCAGCTCGGCGAGCACGGCGCTGCCCGCGTCATCGGACGCTCGCAGACTTGTCCCATTGGCCGGCGCGACCTCGCCGCGCGAGCGATCGGTGTTGAAACGCAGGGCGCGCGCCGAGAGGAACCCATCGACCGTCAGGCGGACGTACGACCCCTGCGACGATTCGACCGCGCCCCGAATGGCGCGACTGCTGACGCCGATCACATCCCCGCCCGGCGTGGCGCGCAATGCGGTCCCCGGACGCACGCGCACGACCTCCCCCCGCGGGATGGTGGTGCTGCGCGCGGGCGTGGGGCGCGCCGCGCCTCCACGCGTCTGCGCGTCGGCGGGCGCACCGGCCGCCGCAAGGACAGACAGGGCGAGCACGAGCAGCGCGCCTGCGCGCGTGAATCGATCGTGAAGGAACACCACGCGGATTTGGTTGGTCGGAGTGAGCGGTCGGGGTAGATTTCGCGCGCGCCGCGGACCGCCTGCCGCGTCCTGCACACGCTGTGCAAACTCACGTCACGCCCCCGCTCGAGCAAGGATGACCGCGACCGAACGCCGACCCGTTGCCCTGATCATTCTCGATGGCTGGGGCCATCGCGAGACACGTGAAGCCAACGCGGTCGCGCTCGCCGAGACGCCCACGTGGGACGCGCTCTGGGCCACTCCGACGCGCACCCTGCTGACCGCCTCGGGCACGGCGGTGGGTCTGCCCGCCGGCCAGATGGGCAACAGCGAAGTCGGCCATCTCAATCTCGGGGCCGGTCGCGTCGTGATGCAGGATCTCGTGCGCATCGGCGCCGCGATCGACTCCGGCGCATTCTTCGAGATTGCGGCGCTGCGCGACGCCTGCGCGCTGGCGCGAACGCGCGGGAGCACCGTGCACATCGTCGCGCTCCTCGGACACGGGGGCGTGCACGCGCTCGACCGGCACCTGCTCGCCCTCATCGAGCTCGCCACGCGCGAGGGCGTGCCGCGCATCGTCGTTCACGGCATGCTCGACGGACGCGATACCCCGCCCACCTCGGGGCTCGATGTGCTGCGCGACACGTTGCGCGAGATGGAAGGGCGCGCGCGTTTTGCGTCGCTCTCTGGACGCTACTTCGGCATGGACCGCGATGCGCGCTGGGAACGCACCGGCGCGTGGTTCCGCGCCGCCGTGCACGGCGAGGGCGAGCCCACGACCGATCCGCTCACGCTCGTCGAAACGGCCTACGCCTCGGGAACGACCGACGAGTTCCTGCCACCGCATGTCATCGTCGATGCACACGGCGCGCCCGTGGGTCCGATGCGCGACGGCGATGTGGTGCTGTGCGCGAACTTCCGATCGGACCGCATGCGGCAGTGGCTGCGCGCGCTGAGTGAGCCGGGCTTCGATGGCTTCGACACCGGCGTGCGTCCGGCGGTCCACGTCGTGACGATGACACGCTACGACGACGCCTTCCCATACCCGGTCGCGTTCGAGCCACAGTCGATGGCGCACCTCGTGGGCCAGGTCATCGCCGATGCCGGCCTCACACAGCTGCGCACCGCGGAAACCGAGAAGTACCCGCACGTGACGTATTTCTTCAACGGGGGCGGTGATACGCCGTTTCCCGGCGAGGACCGTGCGCTCATTCCCAGTCCCAAAGTGGCGACCTACGATCTGCAACCCGAGATGAGTGCCGACGCCGTGTGCGACGTGCTGTGCAACGCGCTCACCTCGCGCTCGCATGACTTCGTCCTCTGCAACTTTGCAAATGGCGACATGGTGGGCCACACGGGGTCGCTGGCCGCTGCCATCCGTGCCGTCGAAACGCTCGATGCCTGTCTCGCACGTGTGCTCGAAGCCGCCCGTGTGAGCGGCGCGCGCCTCATCATCACGGCTGACCATGGCAACTGCGATGTGATGGTCGATCCCGACACCGGCGCGCCGCACACGGCGCACACGACCAATCCGGTACCGTTCATCATTCGTGATCCCGACGGCGAGTGGCTGCTGCGCGACCACGGCGCGCTGTGCGATGTCGGCCCGACCGCACTGGCAATGCTCGGCCTCACGCAACCGCCCGAGATGACCGGTCGCGACCTGCGCGTCGCGCCGCTCGACCTCTCGCTCGCTGCTCCGTCTTCCACCAGACCTGCCTGATGCCCGTGTCGGACCCTCGTTCCACCGCGCCACGGCGCGCGTCGCGCCGCACGCTGCTCGCGGTCATGCTCGTCGCCGCCGTCACCGCGCCGGTCGATGCGCAGCTCGTTGGCAGCGAACCGTCGCGCAGTCCGTTCCGCGACCTCGAAACCACGCAGCAGTTCACGCTGTCGCTCGGCTGGTTCGATGCCAAGTCCGACGCGGCCGGTGTCGGGCCGCGCCCCGCGCTTTTCACGCAGCTGCGACACGACGTGCACCTCGGCGGACCGGCGTGGCTCACCTCTCGTTATGGATTGCTGCGCACCGAGCGCGAAGTCATCGACCCCGGCTTTCCGGTCGCCGAGCGCTCGCTCGGATTCACACCGGTGACGCACCACGTCGCGGATCTCGGCATCACGCTGGCGCTGACCGGCCGCAAGACGTGGCACGGGCTCGTCCCCACCCTCGGCGGCGGGGTCGGCCTCACCTCCGATTTCGGCTCGCAGGATGTGGGCAACTATCGCTTCGGCACGAAGTTCGCCTTCACCTTCGGTCCGGGGCTGCGCATCGTGCTGCCGCGCGGCTATTCGCTGCGCGCCGACCTCACGAATCACGTCTACCAGTTCCAGTATCCGAGCACGTACTTCCAGCGGGCGTCCGACAGTACGAGCGTGCTGACCGATACGCGTCAGCGCTCGGGGTGGCAGAGCAACTGGGCGCTCACGCTGGGCGGCTCCGTGCCGCTCTTCCGTCGCTGAACGCTCGTCCATGGCTCGTCTGTCGCTGACACGCCGCGTGCACTTCTCCGCCGCGCATCGGTACCGTCGTCCCGAGTGGGATGACGCCCGCAACGCGGCCACGTTCGGCAAGTGTGCGCGCCCGCAGTTTCATGGACACACGTACATCTGCGACGTCACGGTCACGGGTCCACTCGATCCGATCACCGGATTCGTCGTCGATCTGCCACGCCTCGATCGCGTGTTGCGCGACGATGTGATCGAAGTGCTCGACCACGCGAATCTCAACGTGGACGTCCCCGAGTTTGCCGAGGGGCAGCGCATCCCGTCCACCGAAGAGTTGGCGCGCTGGATCGCCGATCGCGTGAATGCCGGCCTCGCGGGAAGCGGTGCGCGTGTACACCGCGTGCGCGTCGCCGAAGAACCGAACCTGTGGGCCCTCTGGGAGAACGAGGACGCATGACCCACTCTACACGACGCGCGGCGCGCTACGCCGTCGCCACGGTGCTCGGCCTCCACACGCTCGCCGCGTGCGCATCACGACCGGCTCCCGATATTCCGGTGCGCATCGATCCCGTCGCGCTGCCCTTACCGGAGATCGCCGTTGCCGAAACGCCGCTGCCGGCCGCGCGCGTCGCGCTGACGCGACTCGTCGATTCGCTCGTTGGCGACCCGGCGTTTCGCATGGCGCACTGGGGGATCCTGATCATGGACCCGGAGGTCGGTGACACGCTCGTGTCGATCAATGCCGACAAGCTCTTCATGCCGGCCTCCAACCAGAAGCTGGTCACGGGTGCGACCTCGCTCGCGCTGCTGGGCCCCGACTATCGCGATTGCCGATGCGCTCGCGGCGCGTGGCATCCGTCGCATTGCCGGTCGCATCCTCGAAGAGGGCGATGCGTTCCCGGATGCGCCGTACGGCTTCGGCTGGGGGTGGGACGACTTCGACGCCAGCTACTCGGCGGGCGTCGACGAGTTGTATTTCAACGAAGGTTTTTTCCGCGTGGTGGTGACGCCTGGCGCGCGGGCCGGCGCACGCGCGACGGTGCGCACGGTACCGTTGGCGACGTATCCACGCGTGGAGGTGCTCGCCACAACGCGTGCCGCCAACGACACGCTCCTCGCGCGTACGCAGCCGCTCGAGGTGGTCTCCGACTCGATCGGTGATCGCCTGCTCGTGCGCGGCACGGTGCCCATGGGCGACAGCGTGGTGATCACGCGCGCGTACCGTCACGCGAACGACGCGACGCGTGAGGCGCTGCGGACGGCACTCGTGGCGCGCGGCATCGCGGTGATGCCGGGCCGAGGTGCGCGACAGGGCGCGCGCACCGATACGCTGCTCGTGCTCGAATCACCGCCGCTGCGCGAGGTCAACCGGCGCATGCAGAAGCCATCGCAGAATCAGATCGCCGAGATCATGTTCAAGACGATGGGGCGTGAGCGGGCCGGTGTCGGATCAGCCGACAGCGCACGGGCGGTGGTCGAGCGACAGCTGGAGCAGTGGGGCATCGGCCGCGAAGGCGCCGCGGTGCGCGATGGCAGCGGGCTCTCGCGACACGACTATCTGTCGCCGCGTGCCATCGTGCGCTTGCTCACGATGATGATCGGACATCCGACGTTCGATCACTTCGTGGAAGCGCTTCCGTTGGCCGGCGTGGACGGCACGATCGGCTCGCGCCTGCGCGGCACACCGGCCGCCGGCAATCTGCGCGCGAAGACGGGTACGCTCGACAAGGCGCGCTCGCTGTCGGGGTACGTCACCACACGTGACGGGCACCGGCTCGTGTTCTCGATGCTGTGCAACAACTGGGTGGGCCCGGTGCGCGATGTGGAACGGGTGCAGGACGCGATCGGCGCGTTTCTCGCCGACGTGCGCATGGCCGACCTGCGCATCGCGATGCCGCAGTGAGCATCGGCCGCGGGACGGCCGAGCGCCTGCCGAGTGATCGTCCGGCGCTCTCGATTGACGAGGCACAGGCCGCCGTGTTGCGCCGTGCGCGGCCCCTGCCAGTGGAAACGTGGCGACTCGACGCCGCCGCCGGCTGCGCCCTTGCGTCCGATGTGTTCGCGACCGTCACGCTGCCGCCCTGGGACAACGCCGGCATGGACGGCTTCGCGGTCCGCGCGCAGGACGTGCTCGGTGCGACCGAAGATGCGCCGCGCGCCTTGCGCGTGATCGGCCACATCGCGGCGGGTGGCACGGAGGCGCCCAGCGTGTCATCTGGCATGGCCGTGCGCATCATGACGGGGGCGCCACTCCCGGATGGGGCCGACACGGTCGTTCGCGTCGAGGATACGCGTGTCGTGTCCACGGAACGCGGCGATGGCGAACAGGTGCTGATCGTGCACGATCGTGACGCGCGCACCGCGTCGCGCAACGTGCGTCCGCGCGGCGAGGACATCACCGACGGTGCACTCGTGGCGCGTGCCGGCGACACACTCACCCCTGCTCTGCTCGGCGTGCTGGCGAGTATCGGGTGTGCGTCGGTGGACGTCCACCGACGTCCGCGTGTCGTGATCGCCCCCAGTGGCGATGAGCTGCTGCCGTTGGACGCGATCGACGACGTGCGCGCCGGGCGCGGCATCATCGGGTCGAGCACGTTTGCCCTCGAGGCGCTGCTGCGTGCGACCGGTGCGGAGGTGCGTGTGCTGCCCGTGTTGCCGGATGATCCCGAGTTGTTGCGTGACGCGCTTGGGCGCGCCCTCGAGGACGACTGCGACCTGCTC
>JALOPN010000104.1 GCA_025453875.1 Gemmatimonadaceae bacterium
CTCGATGCACAGCTGCATGGACGGAATGGGCGTATCCTGTCCGAAACGCTGCGCATACATCTGGTCGAGCGACGTGCCCACGTGCACATCCGAGCCTTCGGTCTGCTTCGGATGCATCTGCGTGAGGAACGTGGCGCTCGAGCGAAAGTGATCGCCGCCGATTTCCTTGGGCGATGTCGGCTCGGCCGACCGCACGTCGGTGTTGCTGATGATCGTGAGGTAGTCACGCCATGCATCGAGCGACTGCAGCGCCGTGGGCGCGAGGTCGAACTGCTTCCCGGTGGCCGCAGGCGACCACATGTTCATCTTCGCGCCCAGTTCGTTGCAGCCGGCCGCACCGTGTACCATCTCGATGGCCACCAGACGCGGCGCATCGCCGCCGTGCCGCCGCGCGCCTCGACCGATCGGCACCATCGCGTCGAGATAGGGAAGCGCGAGGGTCGCACTCATGCTGTGCACGAAGCGACGACGCGGGATGGCCTTGCCAGTCAGGAAATCCATGGGGCTTCACTCCGGAGGAAAGACGGGCGGCTCAGTGAAAGCGCGCCGCAGGTTGCGGGGCCGACGAGGCATCGTCGGCGACAGGAACCGGCACGCGGCGCAGCCGGAAGGGATCACTCTTCACCACACCGGCGATGTAATCGGCGATGCGATGATCATTGCGAGCCGCCGCCGTCTCGATGCGACGGATGGCGGGCTGGTCATACCACTCGAGACGACGCCCGATGGCGTACGCCATGAGGTTCTGCGCGAACGTGCGACGCAGCGGCACCGGCCGCTTCATGAGCACGGTCTGGAGATCGCGCGGGGTGGCGATGCTGGTGCCGTCGTAGTAATCGCCGCGCGTGTCGAGCGGCACGCTGTTCTCGCGAATGCGCCAGCGACCCGTGACATCGTAATTGTCGAGCGCGAGCCCGATCGGATCGATGAACGCATGGCACGACGCGCACGACGGATTGTTGCGGTGCATCTCCATGCGCTCGCGCGTCGTGAGGAAGCGCCCGTCCGCCGAGGCGGCCGTCTCTTCGAGGTCCGGCACCGGCGGCGGGGGCGGCGGCGGTGCGTTCATGAGCACTTCCATCACCCACTTGCCGCGCAGCACCGGCGACGTGCGGTTGGCCACCGACGTCAGCGTGAGCACGCTCGCGTGTCCGAGCAGCCCGCGGCGCATGCTGTCGGTGTGCACCACGCGCCGGAACTCGTTGCCCACGACACCGCTCATGCCGTAGTGCCGCGCGAGCGATTCGTTGACGTAGGTGTAGTCGGCGGTGAGCAGCTCCAGCACCGGGCGATTCTCGCGTACGAGGCTCCAGAAGAAGAGCTCCGTCTCGCGGCGCATCGCTTCACCCAACTGCTCGTGATAGTCCGGGAACTGCAGCGCGTCGGGGTGCACCTTGTCGATGTCCTGCAGACGCAGCCACTGCGCCGCAAACCGCGTGGCGAGCGCTTCGCTGCGCGGATCCTTGAGCATGCGACGCACCTGCCGATCGAGCACGGCGGTGTCGGCGAGCACTCCACGCTTGGCGAGCCCGATCAGCGTCGTGTCGGGCGGTGCGCCCCAGAGGAAGAACGAGAGGCGGCTCGCAAGGTCGAGCTGGTCGACGCGCACCGCCGTGCCCGGACGCGCGCCTTCGGGCACACGCTCCAGGCGGAAGATGAAGTGCGGGCTCGCGAGCAGCGCTTCGAGCGCGGTGCGCACACCCACCTCGAAGCCACCCTCCTTCTCACCCACCTCGTAGAAGCGCATGAGCGAGGCGAGATCGGTCGCGGTCGCGGGACGGCGATACGCCACGCCGGCGAGTCGCGTGAGGATCTGCTGCGCACACGGCTTCGCTTCGGTTGGCGACAGCGGACGGCAGGAGAAGATGCGCTGCCGCACTGGTGTCTCCGAGACACCGGTGGGGTTGTACGGGCCCATCACGGTGAACGTCTGCAGATGCGGCACGATGGTCACACCGTGCTGCAGACCGATCTGCGTATCGGCGATGCTGTGGCCGATGGGCGTGATGACATCGTTCACCGGGCCTTCAAAGCGACGCACGAACGCGGCCGTCACCCGATGCGGACCGGCACGCACCGGAATGGGCGGCGTGCGGATGTCCATCCCGTTCGGATCAGCCTGCGACATGCCACGATCGATCTCGAGCAGCGCAACGCGTTCGCCATCGACGGACACTTCGATCTGCTCCTCGAACGGCGCCGAGGCGCCGTAGAGCTGGCCGGTGGGCGTCGCGTGCAATGTGGTGACGAAGATGTACTCGCCATCAGCCGGGAACGTGTGCGTGACCGACGTGCCTCCGCGTGTGCCCGGCGGCGCACCCTCCACCCGCTCGAGCTGCGACGCGAGACGCGGCACGCGGTACGCGGCCGAGGCGGGCGTGGCGCGTGGATCACCCACCGCGAGACGCGCGATTTCACTGGCGGCGTCGAGGTAGGCATCGAGCACCGTGGCCGATGGCATCTGCACGTCGGCGATGTTGTCGAAGTTCGCGCTGCGCGTATCGAGCGGCAGCCAGGCGCCCGCGTCGACATCGAGGCCGAGCAGTTCCTGCACGGAACGCGCGTACTCCGCGCGATTGAGACGCTGCGACGCACGCGATCCCGGATTGGGCGCGGTGCGTGCGCGCGTGTCCATGAGCCGCTCGAGCGTGAACGTCAGCACGTCCATCGTGTCGCCTTCGGGACGGCGACGCCCCGGCGGCGGCATCATCCCCGCGCGCAGCTTGTTGATCATCTTCTCGGCCACGTCCGGATGCTCCGTCGCGGCCGACGCAAAGCTGAACTCGGCGAGCGAGAGGTTGCCCGCGCGACGCGAATCGGAGTGACACGTCACGCAGGTGCGTCGCACGACCCGATCGAGTTCGTCGTTCGAGAGCGTGGTGGACGGCGCGGGGAGCGCGGCGTGGGCGCTCGCGGCACTTGATGGGGCGGCGTGCAGGCCGGGGATGGGTCGTGCCGCCACGACGGCGGGCTCGGGCGGCATCGCGGATGCCGGCGGCAAGCGATCGAACGCTCGACCGTCGGCGACCATGACGCCGAGGGTGGCGAGCAGACATCCCGTACCAGCAACGAGCAGGGGCTTCATTCCGACATCTCCAACGGGAGAAGCGGACGGCGGAAAATCGCCGCGCGCGGAGGGAGCAACAGGGAGGACGACCGATGGGGCAGGCCGGGTACAGCGGCGAGCCGCGGAGCAGGCGGCCGGCAGGCAGGAACAACCCCTCAACACTCGGTGGCGGCCGCGCGTCTCGCAAGAGCCTGCCGCGTTGCCGGGACCTTGCCGGATCGCGTGCGGCGCCCTCGATTCGAGGGACCCCACCCGCCCGGTGTCCCGCCTGACGCCGCGCACTCCCGCCCGCCCCCTCAGGAGGACGCATGACGATCCGCCGCACCGCTCTGATGACGCTGCTGGCTGCCGGAACGTTGAAGCTCACGCCGGCCCCGCTGCCGGCGCAGCCCCATCTCAATCCGGTCGTGGACCTGCTGCAGGCCCGGAAGCCCGTCTTCGGCCTGTACGCCCCCGCCAACCGTCGCGCCCGCCCCGGTGGGCCCGCCATGCCGGCGGACTCGGTGAAGTCCCCCGCGCAGCTCGCGCGCGAGGCGCTGGGCGCGACCACGTCGGACTACGTGTTCGATGGCACGATGGAGGGGAACTTCGACGCGGGCTTTGCCACGTTCGCTCCGTTCGCCGAGGGGATCTTCGCGGCCGGCATGCTCGAGGCGGGCACGCCGAAGCGCCTCAAGGCGCCGCTCTTCGTGAAGACGCCCGGCATCGCAGCCGACGTGCCGCTCGCGCAGCAGCGCATCATGAAGCAGCTGGAGCAGGGGGTGAGCGGCATCGTGTTCGTGGACGTCGAGAGTGCGTCCGAGCTCGAGGCCGGCATCGCCGCGATGCGCTTCGTGTCGAACGGTGGGGTGCGCCCGAACAACGCGCACGGGTCGGCGCCCGCCCGCTGGGGGATGACCGACGCGCAGTACCATCAGGCCGCCGATGTGTGGCCGCTCAACCCGCGCGGCGAACTCGTCAACTTCGCGATCGTGGAGAGCAAGGAAGGGATCGCGAAGGTGCGCGAGATCGCGCAGGTGAAGGGGATTGGCGTGCTCTTCCCGGGCGCGGGCACGTTGCGCGGCGTGTACAGCACGACGAACGCCGATGGACAGCGCGTGTTTGACGAGAAGGCGTGGGAGGGCGCGATTCAGCAGGTGCTCGCGGCCTGCAAGGAGTTCAACGTGCCGTGCGGCTATCCGGCCGGTGAGGCCGACATCGAGGAGCGCATGCGGCAGGGGTTCAGCGTGTTCGTGATCGGGTGGGGGGAGCCTGGGTTCCGCGCCGTCGCGAAGGGGCGGGCGAAGGCGGGGCGCTGAGCGGCGGCGCTTCTTCACGCGCACGTTGCTGACGCACAACGGGGCGGGACCGAGTGATCGGTCCCGCCCCGTTGACGTGTCGTTCGGACCGCGAACCGCTTACGCGTCGCGGTTGATGCAGCCGCTGAAGTTCGGGTTGTTCCGCTCGTCGAACGGGATGATGAAGTTCACATCCGAGCCATACGTGTTGGCGGCGACGCCGGGGGGCGTGTCGCCAACCGGGAACACCGTGTTGGCCGTGCGGCCGTACTGACGAATCAGGCGGCGCAGATCGCCGAGCCGGTGGCCGGTGAGCCACATCCAGTACGCGCGCTCCTGGAAGAGCAGGTCGACAGCCGCGGCCTGCGTGGCCGGCGCCGTGGCGATGGCCGGCACCGCCGGCGAGATCGCCGTGGCGCGCAGGTTGTTGAGGCCATCGAACACCGCCTGCCGCGCGGCGGGCGTGTTGGCCTGCAGCTGCGCCTCGAGTTCGATGAGGCGGGCCTCGATGCCGTCAGCCAGCGTGACCGGACTGTTGCGATCGAGGTACTTGCGCTGTGTGGGCAGGTTCGTGGCAGTGCCGTTGAACCCCGTGCGCGTGGACGCGGCCCACGGCATGCGCGGATCGGCCGGCGTCTGCAGCCACACCATGGGCGAGCCGCCTTCGTTGTTGCGCACCGCGTAGCGCGAGGCGTTCACCGTGAGCGCCTGCCAGATGCCGTTGTTCTGACGGCCGGTGGCCGCCGAGTGCAGCGTCTGGTAGCGATACGTGGTGGGCACACCCGAGACGGCGGCCGCTGCCTGGGCGAACTGCCCCAGGTTGAGCAGCGCACGTCCCTTTCCAACGCGGGCGAGGTTGGCGACGTTCGCGTTGGTTCCGGCTGCAGCGAGTGCCGAGTCGAAGCTCGCCACGGCGCGCGTCAGGATCTCCGTGGTGGTCTGCGGTGCACCGAAGCTGTTCGTGATGCCGTTCTCTTCCGAGAACGGCACACCCGAGCAGTACATCTCGGCGAAGAAGATCTCCGTGTAGCCGCGCAGCGCGTACATCTCGCCGATGTTCGCGCCTTCATTGGGCGTGAACTCGCGGAGGATCTGCACGGTGCGCGACGCACCGGAGCGCGCGCGGTGCAAGTCACGGTACGTGCCGTCAAGCGCCGGCAGGTTCTCGTTGGTGCGCCGCGCGTTCGGGAGCAGGCGGTCGTCGAAGGTGTCGGTGGAGTACACCTCGTCGGCCATGTTGCCGCTCATCACGACGACGCCATCCTGCGTGCCGGAGAAGGCGACGGCGAAGTCCTGAATGACGCCGAAGCGAAGGGGATTCGCACCGGTGGGACTCGCGAAGTCACCGACGTTGAGCACGTCGGGGTCGGTGACGTCGAGTACGGTGTCCGCACTGCACGCCCCGACGAAGCCGGTGGCGAGCATGGCGGCCGCAAGCCGCCAGGGGCGACCGCGTTGCTTGGAAAACTGAGCCATGGTGGCGGATCCTCAGAAGGAGAAGTTCATGCGGAACGTCCAGGTGCGCATCGGCGGCGTGGAGAAGAACTCCTCGTTACCGCGCGTGTCACTGTTGCCCACGGTGGTTTCGGGGTCGAGGCCCGTGAAGGGCGTCCAGACCGCCAGGTTGCGACCGGTGAGCACGACGTTCCAGCGCGAGGCGCGCAGCGAACGGGCCCAGCTGTCCGGCATCGTGTACGACACCGAGAGCTCGCGGAAGCGCGTGAACGAGCCGTCCTCGTAGAAGCCGGTGAGGAAGCCACGATCGTTGATGGCGCGCGACGCGGCCTGCAGCTCCAGCGGGGCGTTCGGATCGTAGAGCCCGCGGCACGACTGGCCACCCTGACACATGTGGCGCAGCGTGTTGTTGAGCTTGAGCATGCCCCACTTGCGGTCGAACTGCGCGTTCAGGCGGAGCTTGCGGTCGAACAGTTCCACCGTGGGCGAGAAGGCGAACTCGCGCGTCGGGTACGTCGGGCCAACGAACGACGACTTGAAGGTGCCATCCGGGTTGGTCTCGTACGTCATCTCGTTCGAGGCGAGGATGCCGTCGCCGTTCGCGTCATTGTACGTGTACTGCACACCCCACAGGCCGAAGAGCGGGTAGCCCGGCGCATTGAGCTGCGTGTTGCGATT